>DASXHY010000431.1:0-11801 GCA_036488095.1 Verrucomicrobiia bacterium
TGCGCCAGCATCAAACAACCACTCCCAAAAAACAGAATCCATGCACATAATGTGTCCACCATGTCCCCGCACACCCGTCCACTATGTACCCGGTCTTTACACTGCTACGGAGGAGGGGTCGTCTCTTACGTTTTGGAGGGGAAGGCGGGATTCGGCTCCAGAAATGGGTTCGGTTTTTATTGCTGAAAAACTGAGTCGGGGGGCTGACGAAATCATCGCCGGACCAGGTGGCGCAGGGATTCAACTTCTTCCTTTAATTCTGAAATCAACTGCGTTTGCCGGTCGGGGTGGGCGATTTTCGGTTCGGGCTTTGCCACTTGTGCGGGTATCGATTTTGCACCGGTCGGAGGGCATTCGGGAGCGAGCCAGCGCGCGTAGTTGGCGGGTCGCAAATGCGCGCCGAAACGATTGGCGTAAACCTTCGTGATTTCCGCGCCGAAAAATAAAATCTGCGCGGAATAATAGACCCATAGCAAAACCAGCACGATGGATCCGGCCGCGCCATAGGCGGTAATGGTCGTGCTGCGGCCAAGATACCAGCCGAGCAAAAATTTTCCCGCCGTGAACAGCAGCGAGGTCACGGCCGCGCCGGTCCACACGTCGCGCCAGGCGATTTTCACGTCCGGCAACACTTTAAATATGAGCGCGAACAATACGGTGATGACGCCAAAGGAAACCAGGTCGCTGATGATGACCGATAAAATTCCCACACCGGGAAACAACTCGTTTATGTATTTGCTCAACGCCGCCAGCGCCGTGCTCACGAGCAATGAGACCAGCAGCAGGAAGCCGATTCCCACTACCATCGCAAATGACAACAGTCTCATGCGGACAAAACCAGCCACGCCTTGTTTGGGTTTGGGCTCGACGCCCCAGATGGTGTTCAGCGCGTCCTGCAATTCGATGAACAGCCCCGTGCTCGTCAGGATCAGGGTGGCGATGGCAATAACGCTGGCGAAAAGGCCTTTGTTGGTTTCATATTGCGCGGTCATGGCCGCTTCGATGGCCACCGCGCTTTTTTTGCCGATGATACCGCCGACCTGGGAAAACATTTGCGTGCGCACGGAGGCGGGGTCGAACAAAAGGCTGGCCATGAAAATCGCGATCATGAAAAGCGGCGGCATGGCGAAGATCGTGTAATACGACAGGGCGGCGCCGCGGCTCGGGGCTTTGTCATCGCTCCACGCGCTTACCGAGGCCTTCAACAAGTTCCAGATGTTCTTCAAAGTCGAACCCACGCGGTAAAATACAATCGGAGCGGTGGCGATTCCTTGGGCAATTTCCCTATGCAAGCCAAAGCTCCAAGCGTCCAAGATCCAAGCGTCCAGAGAAATCCCAAGCACCAAGCCTCAAGCTTCAATTCCGACTCTGCATGGGTGTGATCAATAGCGGGTAAGAAACAACTGAGTGCCGTTAGGCACGGCATATTTGTAGCACGGCCGTGAGCTGATTTCAAAGCTCCGTAGGAGCGGCATATTCCGGTTCTGAGCGATGTATGTTCAAATATGCCGCTCCTACGGAGCTTGGAAAATATGCGTATGGGCCCTTTGCTACAAATATTTCGCCCCTTAACGGGGCTGCAAAAATGAATGGCCTCCACCCGCTTTTAATCACACCTGACTCACGCTCCCGAACCCTTTTGGAGTTTGGGATTTTGGGATTTCTCTGGACGCTTGGAGCTTTTTGTATTCGCGGTATTTTGTTTTTGCGCGCGGGGGAATGGGTTAAATTCCCGGAAAGGCATGCGCAACGTATCGCAAAAACTCAGCATCGCGCGCGGGGAACAACCGGCGGAATTGCTCTTCAAAAACGGCCGCCTCGTCAATGTGCTCAGCGGTGAAATTCATCCGGCCAACGTCGCCGTGGAAGACGGGCGCGTGGTCGGCATTGGCGATTACAAGGCGCGCAAGGTCATCGACTTGCGGGGAGCGTATCTCGCGCCGAGCCTGATTGACGGGCATTTTCACGTGGAAAGTTCGATGCTCACCGCGCCGGAATTCGCGCGCGCGGTGGTGCCGCACGGGACGGGCGCGGTGGTGATCGATCCGCACGAATACGCCAATGTGCTGGGGTTGGACGGGATCCGTTACGTGCTGGAATCGAGCAAGAATCTGCCGCTGGATTTTTTCATCATGCTGCCGAGTTGCGTTCCAGCCACCGCGCTGGAAACGGCGGGCGCGCGGATCACCGCGGATGATTTGCGATTGATGATCGGCGACGAGCGCGTCGCGGGCGTGGCGGAGTTGATGAATTTCCCCGGTGTTTACCTGGGCGCAAAAAGCGAGCTGGCGAAAATTGAAGCCGGCAAGGGTAAAGCCATCGACGGCCACGCGCCCGGGTTGCGCGGGAAAAATCTGAACGCATACGTGCTCGCCGGTGTGCGGTCGGACCATGAATCGGTCGAGGTGCCCGAGGCGCGGGAAAAGCTGCGGCTGGGGATGCACATTCTGCTGCGGGAGGGCAGCACGGAACGCAATTTGGAGCACCTGTTGCCGCTCGTGAACGCGCATAACGCCGCGAATTGCTCCTTCGCGACGGACGACAAACTCGCCGGCGACCTCGTCGGCGAAGGCCATATCGACCACTGCATTCGCAAATCGATCAAGCTTGGCCTGCCAGCCATTACCGCGCTGCAAATTGCGACCATTAATGTGGCGCGGCATTATCGGCTGCAAAACCTGGGGGCCATCGCGCCGCGTTATTGGGCGGATTTTGTTGTCTTCGATAATTTGAAAAATTTTAAGGTGCGGCAGACTTACAAGAAGGGCGTGCTCGTTGCGGAAGACGGAAAATATCTGGGCCGTCCGGTGGCGCGCGTGCCGTTGCCGCGCAGCACGATGAATCTGCGTTATGAGCCGAAGGACATCGTTGTCGCGGCCATGAAACGAAGGAAAATTCGCGTCATTGAAATTGTGCCGAACCAGATTGTGACGAAGGAAATCGTCGTCGCGCCCAAAATCGACGATGGCGAAATTGTGCCGGACATCGAGCGCGATATTCTCAAGCTGGTGGTGGTCGAGCGGCATCGCGCGACGGGGAATGTGGGGGTGGGTTTCGTGCGCGGGTTCAAATTGAAATGCGGCGCGATTGGTTCAACGGTTGCGCACGACGCGCATAATGTCGTGGTGGCGGGCACGAACGACGCCGATATTTTGCGAGTCATCAAAGAACTGGAACGCCTGCAAGGCGGGCAGGTCGCAGTGGCGGACGGTGAAGTAAAAGCGGAGCTTGGTTTGCCGATTGCGGGGCTGGTGTCTGATCGGACGTTGCCGGAAGTTATGGGCCGGATCGATGCCCTGAATGCCGCTGCGCGTGCGCTCGGCTGCGACCTCGCGGCGCCGTTCATGACGTTGTCGTTCCTGAGCCTGTCGCCGATTCCGCAATTGAAACTCACGGACCAGGGATTGATCGATGCGGTGCGGTTGAAGAAGACGTCGTTGTTTGTTTAGCGCATGAGCATTTCTCTCACTGAATTGAATCAACTGAACCAGGCGGAATTCACGCGCATTGTCGGGCCCGTGTTCGAGCACTCGGCGTGGATCGCGGAAATGGCCTGGCCAAAGCGTCCGTTTGCCAGTGTCGAGGATCTGCACGCGGCGCTCTGCGGCGTCGTTCGCGATGCCGCGCCGGAAAAACAACTCGTGCTTATCCGCGCGCATCCGGACCTGGTTGGCCGCGCGGCTCTCGCCGGAACGCTCACGCGCGAATCCACCGGTGAACAGGCGAGCGCGGGTTTGGATGCGCTTTCGGGGGCGGAGGTCGCGTTGTTCCAAAATCAAAACGCGGCGTATCACGAGAAGTTTGGTTTTCCATTCGTCGTCTGCGCGCGCTTGAACAAAAAGGAGGCCATCCTCGCCGGGTTCGAGCGGCGGCTCAAAAACTCGCGTGAGCAGGAAATCCAGGCGGCGCTGGACGAAATTTTCAAGATTGCCGAATTGCGCCTTCGGGATTTAACTCACGAGTGACTATGCCCGCCAAATTAAGCACGCACGTCCTCGACACGGCGCACGGCTGCCCCGCGCAGGGAATGAAAATCGAGCTGTGGTCGCTCGACGGCGGTGAGCCTACGCTCATCATCAGCGCGAAAACAAATGCCGAGGGCCGCACGGACGCGCCGCTGCTTTCGGCGGACGAAATGAAGGCGGGCCATTACGAAATTATTTTTTTCGTCGGCGATTATTTCGCCGCGAAATCGCCGACGCTGCCGAAGACCCGTTTTCTGGACAAGGTGCCGGTGCGATTCGGCATTGCTGACGCGGGCGCCGGTTACCACGTGCCGCTGTTGTGTTCGCCCTGGAGTTATTCCACGTATCGGGGAAGCTGAGATGAAGCCACCCGTGAACGGAGCACAACTTTCCCAACTCCTCCTGCGGCGCTGCGATGCGCTCGGGAAAATTTCCGAGGAACCCGGCCGCCTGACGCGCACATTCGCGTCCAGCGCGATGCGCCGCGCCAACAAACTCGTGGGCTCATGGATGCGCGAGGCGGGAATGAGCGTGCGCGAGGACGCGGCATTTAATTTGTTGGGCCGCTGGGATTCGGCTCAACGGGGCGCGAAAACGTTTCTGTTGGGTTCGCATTTGGACACGGTGCGCGACGCGGGCAAATACGACGGCCCGCTGGGCGTGCTGGCGGCGATTACCGCGGTGCAGTTGTTGCGCGCGCGTGGCGCGAAGCTGCCGTTCAACCTGGAGATTGTCGGATTCAGCGATGAGGAGGGCGTGCGCTATCAAACGGCCTACCTCGGGAGCAGAGCGTTCGCCGGGACGTTGAAACCAGCGGACCTCGCGCGCATCGCGGAAAAGCACATCGTCAAAGCGCGGAGGCGTGATGATTTTCTTGGGTACGCGGAAGTACACATCGAACAAGGGCCGGTGCTCGAAGCGAAAAATTTGCCGGTCGGCGTGGTGACGGCGATTGCCGGGCAGAGCAGGGTGCGGGTGGAGTTGCACGGAATTGCCGGGCACGCGGGAACGGTGCCTATGGACCTGCGCCACGACGCGCTGGCCGGCGCGGCGGAGTTGGTGCTGGCGGCGGAACGTTGCGGGGTGACGGCGACCGTTGGAAAACTGGAGGTTGCGCCCGGCGCGAGCAATGTCATCCCGGGAAAAGTTTTTCTCACGCTGGACGTGCGCCATCAGAATGACGCGCGAAGGCTCGCCGCAGTGAAATCACTTCACGCGAAAGCTCGCAACATCGTCAAGCGGCGTGGTCTCAAATTAATTTGGACTCCCGTGCAGGAAAATGGCGCGGTGCAGTGCGATAAAACGCTGACGCAAGTTTTTTCAAAATGCGTCACGCGGCGCGGCCTTGGTGTGCTCAAACTCCCGAGCGGCGCGGGACACGATGCCGTGGTGTTGTCGAAAATTTGTCCGGTCGCCATGTTGTTCGTGCGTTGCAAAGGCGGTATCAGCCATAATCCCGCCGAATCGGTGAAGGCCGCCGACGTGCGGGTGGCGATTGAGGTATTGGCGGATTTTATCATGAGTGTGGCGGCAGTCTGTTGTACAAGTCTTCGGTTTTAGCAGCCGCGGGATTCAATTATGCTCCGCAGACTGGCAGTCTGCGATACAGCAGGTTGGCAACCTGCGCTACGTGGAATATGAACGATTTCGAACTAATTTTGCGCGGTGGAACGGTGATCACGCCGGAGGGCGTGAACGTTTCCGATATTGGTATCGCGGAGGAAAAGATTATTGCGCTCGGCAAAAATCTTTCCGGTTCGGCCAGTGAAGAAATTGACGCGCGCAACCTGCACATTTTTCCGGGAGTCATCGACGCGCACGTGCATTTCAACGAGCCGGGGCGCGCGGATTGGGAAGGAATCGAAACCGGCTCGCAAGCACTGGCGGCGGGCGGCGGCACGATGTTCTTTGATATGCCGCTTAATGCGCATCCGCCGACGTGCGACGTCGAAAGTTTCGATTTAAAAGCGGCGGCGGCGCGCGCGAATTCGCTCACTGATTTTGCGCTGTGGGGCGGGTTGGTGCCGCACAATCTCGAGCAGTTGGAGCGGTTGGCGGAATGCGGAGTCGTTGGATTCAAGGCGTTCACGGCGAACAGCGGCATCGATGATTTTCCGCGCGCGGACCATGGCACGTTGCGCAAGGGGATGAAACGCGCGGCGCAGGTGGGCGCGCTCGTGGCCGTGCATGCCGAGAGCGAATCGATCACTCAAAAACTTGCACAGGAAAAAATGAGCCGCGGGCAAACTTCGATTCGCGATTACCTCGATTCGCGGCCGATTGAGGCAGAACTGGAGGCCATTCGCAACGCGATTGACATGGCCGGCGACGTGGGTTGCAAATTGCACGTGGTTCACGTCAGCAGCGCGGAAGGTGTGGCGCTGATTACCGACGCGAAAAAACGTGGCGCGGATGTTTCGTGCGAAACGTGCCCGCATTATCTGATGCTGACCGACAACGATATGCTGAAGCTCGGTGCGGTGGCCAAGTGCGCGCCGCCATTGCGTTCGCCACGCGAGCGGGATGGATTGTGGGAACGGGTCATCGCGGATGAAGTGACGACCATCGGCTCGGATCATTCGCCCGCGCCGCCGGAAATGAAACGAGACACGAATTTTTTCAAGGTGTGGGGCGGGATTTCGGGAGTGCAACATCTGTTGCTGTTGATGGTGGGAGCGGAGGAGTCGAGGGAGCGCTTCGGTGGCGATCTGGTCGGCGAGACGCCGGCGCTCCCGGGTGCGGCGCTCTCGCTCATCGCAAAACTCACGTCGTTCCATGTTGCGGAACGCTTTCGTTTACCGAAGACGAAGGGACGCATCGCGGTTGGCGCGGAGGCGGATTTTGCGTTGGTGGATTTCCGAGAAAAATTCCCGGTGCGCGCGGAGGATTTGTTTTATCGGCACAAACAAAGCCCGTACGTGGGGCGCACGTTGACAGGGCGCGTGGTTCAGACCATTCTTCGCGGACGAACAATTTTCAAGCGCGGCCAAATCGTGGGCCGGGCGCGCGGCCGGTTGATTAAACCATTATGAATCCGAAACTCGGTCTCACTCGCAACGTCATCAAACGCAATTACGCGCTGATCACGCCGGACGGCCACGTGCCGAGCGTGTTTCCGGGTTGGACCGATTGCACGCCGTACGTGCTGATTTCGGCGGCACTCGGCGCGGGCCTTTCGCAGTATCTTATTTCGCTCGATGTCAAAAGCGCCGGTGTCGGCGATACGGGAAATGAGGAGTGGTTTGTTTACGTCGTCGCGGGAAAAGCGAAGGTGAACGGCGCGGCGCTCGATGAAGGCGGGTTTGCTTTTTTGCCGCCGCAAACGAAATACGAGATTCGCGGCGCGGCCAAGGGTTCTCGGTTGCTGGTGTTTCGCAAAACGTACGAACCGCTGGCCGGCCACAAACCGCCCGCGTTTTTCAGCGGCAACGAACGCGACATTGCCGAAGCGCCATTTCTCGGCGACAAACACGCGCGGTTGAAACCGCTGATTCCTGACAGCCTCGCGATGGACATGGCGGTGAATATTTTTACTTATGATCCCGGCGCGACACTGCCGTTCGTGGAGACGCACGTGATGGAACATGGGATGTTATTTCTATCCGGCGGCGGCGCGTATCGGCTCGATGCGGATTGGCATCCGGTGACGGCGGGCGATGCGATTTGGATTGGGCCGTATTGTCCGCAATGGTTTATCGCGGCGGGCCTGGAGCCGGCGCAGTATATTTATTACAAGGATGTGAACCGACTGCCGCGGTGAAAATCTGGTTGCTGGTAGGGCGCGTCACTCAGTGCGCGCCGCGTTGGTTGCAGTCGAACGGCGCGCACGGAGTGACGCGCCCTACCTTTGCGCGGTTTGCAATCCATTGAACAAAACTTCTCCGTAACTGTTCCAATGGGGAAATTCCTCAGTGCATCCTTACGGACGCTGGGTGATGATTATTGATGGCTGTCCGAAAGCTCAGAGCAAAAATTCTGTGGGTTTTTCTTTCGGTCGTTTTGTTGTTGGTGCTGGCCGTTGCCGCGTTACCGCTGTGGTTTCCGTGGGCGCTGCGGCCAATCGCGAAACGATACGGGGCGACCTATGCCCATTACCAGCGGCTCGGCTACGCGCGATTTGAACTTACCGATTTCGCACTCACCAATGGGGCCACCCGGGTCACGGCGAATGATGTGAAGGCATTTGTTCCGACCGTTTGGTTGTGGCGACATTTTACCGGCGGACGCAACGAAGATTTCCTGGCGGTGCAATCGTGGAAATATGCCGCGACGGAAACAAAATCAGTTCACACCAATGCGCCGGCTTCAGTCCGCGACATTTTTCAAAGCATTCAAAATCTCGCCGTGACTCTCCAGGACTGGGTGCCGACGGCGACGCTTTCAAATGGAACGGTTTTGATCGACAAACAAAACGTGGAGATCGCGGCGGCAAATTGGACGAACGGAAATTTGACCGCCGCTGTTTCCCTGACGAACGCACCGCCGCTGACGATTGTTGCCTCGACCAAACAACGCGCGCCATGGACGGTGGCAATTGCATCCGAACCCGAGTCGTTGCACTCGACCTTCTCGATTTCGGAACGCGATGGAAAACTCGGCGTCACCGGTACGGTGGATTGGCGGACGAACCGTATTGAGGTCGCCGCGGAATTTCCGCCGCGAGGTTTTATTCCAAACACGGCCAGTGCGCGTGCGGATTCTTTCGCGGTGCCCGCGCGTTTGCTGGGGATGCCGGAATACGCGGACATCGGCGGCACGCTGCGAGCCGATTGGCAGACGAACCGTTTCAAGGTGCAACTCGCGGCCAACGCCAGTCCCACCACGACCAATCTCCCGCCATGGAATGTCGAGCTGAGCGCTTCGGGCGATACGAACGCGGCTGAATTGGACACGGTCAAAATCTCGGCGCCCGGGTTGCAAGCCGGGCTGCCCGCGCCGGTGGCGATTCGTTTTCAACCGCCGTTTCTTTCGCAGCCCACCACGTTGAGTGTCGCCGCGGATTTGGACCAGCAGCATTGGTTCCTGGCGCAGGGCAAGCTCACGGGTTCAGCGATCGTGTATCCGGCGGAAAAATATCCGCGCGTGTCGTTCACGCTAACGGGCTCTCGCGTCACGACTACGAGCGTGACCACCAGCAACCTGGCGATCGATGGCGAACTGAACTGGCCGGTGCTGGAAGTGAAAAGCGCGCGCGTGGAAATGGACGACTCATCGCGGATTTCGCTGGCCGGGAAATATGATTTCACCGAAAAAGTCATTCGCGATGGGCGCTTGAATTCTTCGGGCGCGTTTGGGGGACAGTTTTTACCGGCGGATTATTCATTCAATTCAGCTTCGATCACCGCGCAATTCGCCGGCCCACTCAATGCGATGACCAATTCTGCCGCCGTTCAGGTGAAACACGTCATCGTGCCGGGCGTGAATCCAGTTGATGTCGAAGCCACCTGGAACGGCGATGGATTCAATTTCAACACGGCGCAAGTGACGCTCAAAACCGGGCAGACCTCGCTGTTGCTGCGCGGCTCGGCAAGATTTGCGCGCGAGGAAAATAGCGTGGACCTGACCGCGTTGGAATTGAGCGAGAGCAATCGGACGGAATTGCATTTGCAACAGCCGGTGCAAATTGTGTTCACAGGTTCGTCTTCGGATAATTCAAATTTCGCGACCGCCGGAGCCTCAACGAACGCCGCATGGCACCTGAACATCAGTCAGTTATCGTTGACTGGCGACGATCGGGAATTTCATTTGGCCGCCGATGTGGACTGGCCGGCGCACGGAACCGTCCGATGCCAGACGCGTGGATTGGACGCGCGTTTGCTCAAGGCTTTCATTCCGCAAGCGGATGCCGAGGCGATGCTGAACCATCTGGATCTCGTGGGTGGTTGGACGAACGGCCCGGTTTCATTTCAACTCACATCGGACGCAACGCTCAAGACGAAGGAGCAGCTTCCGTTTTCGGCCAGCGCAAAATTGGCGGGCGGAAAAGATGGCGTTTCGATTGAACAACTTTCCATTTCCAGCGCGACGCAAATCGTCTGCCGCGCGGAGGGTTCGTTGCCGGTGTTTTTTGATCTGACGGGAACAAACGGGCTGATGCAAATCGACCCCGACAAGCCGCTCAAATTGCAGGCGTTGACCGATCCGAATTCCGTCCTCTGGGAAAAAATCGCGGAGGCGACCGGCGTGCGGCTGGACGGGCCGAACCTGACCGCAAACCTCGAGGGCACCTGGGCCGCGCCGAAAGGGCAGGTGACGATGCACGTCCGGCGCGTCGAGTTGCCGCGCGGCGGGCATCCGCTGCCGGCGGTTGAAAACGTGGATTTCCTGGCGGTGATGGACCGCGCCACGGCTCGTGTTGAGCGATTTAATTTCGAGGTTGAAAAACAACCGGTGCGTGTCACCGGGCAAATCCCGCTGGGCGAAAATTTCTGGGCTGGATTGCGGCACACGCGCCGTCTGCCGGACTGGCACAAAGCGAGCGCGCATTTGCAGATTGAAAACGCGGAAATCGCGCCCTTTGCCTCAATGCTGCCGCAGATTCTCAGTTCCGAAGGCAGCGCGAGCGCGGATATCTCGCTCGAGCCGGGCGGGAATTTGCACGGCGAATTGTCCGTGACGAACGCGCGGACGCATCCCCTGGAAAGCATCGGCCCGGTGCGCAATATACAATTGCTCGCGCGCCTCGACGGACAGCATGTGCGGCTGGAAAATGCCACGGCCGAAATCGGCGGCCAGCGCGTGAGCGTGGAAGGCGGCATGGAAATAAACGAGCAACTCTGGCGCACGAACGGCCTGCCGCCGTTTCAAGTACACGTCAGCGGAACGAACGTGCCGCTCGCGCGCAACCCGAGCGTTTTGCTGCGCGCGGATTTGGACGTGGCGGCGACGAATTCCGGCAGGGACATCCCGATCGTATCGGGCAAGGTGAAGTTGCGCGACAGCCTTTTTCTCGCGGATTTGCAAACGCTCGTGCCGGAGCGGACGGCCTCCGCGCGCAAACGTCCGCCTTATTTCAGTGTCGAAGCGGAACCGTGGGCGCACTGGCACTTGAATGTGAACGTGCAGGGAGACCATTTCCTGCGCGTGCAAACTCCTTTGTTCTCCGGCACGGTTTCCACGGTGCTGACGCTGGAAGGCACGTTGAAAGATCCGCTGGCGCTGGGCCAGGTGAAAATCGACACCGGTTCCACCGTCACATTTCCCTTCAGCAGCCTGGATGTGAAACAAGGATTTATTGTGCTGACCAGCGAAGATCCGTATCGGCCCAACCTGTTCGTCACGGCCGAAGCGCGGCGATTTGGTTACGACGTGAAGATGGAGGCGACCGGTCCGGTGGACCAGCCGGTGGTGCAGTTTTCATCGATTCCCGGCCTGAGTTCGGAGGAAATTGTGCTGATGCTCACGACCGGGCAAATCCCGCGCGGCGTGGGCGCCACGGCCACCACGCAACAACGCGCGCAGGGGTTGGCGCTGTTCGTCGGGAAAAATTTGCTTTCAGATTTTGGCCTCGGCGGCGGCGGCCAGGAGCGGTTGACATTCCGTTCCGGCGAAGAAATCAGCCAGTCGGGTCGCCCCACGTACGATATTGAATACAAATTGACGGGCCGCTGGTCGGTGATCGGCGAGTATGACCGGTTTGACCAATATAATTTGAACGTGAAATATAAATTGTATTCGAAGTAAACATCAAAAATTATTGAGTTAAGAACCATGAACGTCTTTGAACTCATTTTTTTTCTGGGACTTCTGGCGTTGGTTGTGTTTGTGTCTAGAGTTTTGGGGCACCTATTTGGCCTTTCCTCTTGGATATTCGCAATTCCAATTATTGTTCTGCTT
>DASXHY010000461.1:0-4415 GCA_036488095.1 Verrucomicrobiia bacterium
CGCGTTCGACACGACCAACGTGCCGCCGTACATGTTGATGGTGCTCGCGCCCGTGCCCGCAACAACGTTACTGGCTAGCACCGTGCCATTGGTGATATTCAGCGTCCCCGTGGTGAAACCGCCGCTCGCATTATAACGCGCCAGGCGCAGGGTCGAATTCACGGTCAACGTGCCGCCGCTGACATTCACCGTGCCGCTATTAACGGCAGGAGACCCGTTGGTGGTTTGAAAACCGATTTCCAGGGTATTGATGTTCAATGGTCCCGCGGTCATTATCAGAATGCCGCTGGCGGGTCCGGTGGCAGTCCCACCCCCGATCGGTTGTCCATTTCCGAGCGTCATGGAACCCACCATTGCGTCCACGATGCCCCCGCTGAAATCCACGTTGCCCGACGTGCCCGACCCGATGGCCGCCGTCGCCGACGAATTGTCACCGATATTAAATGTCGTCACGCGCGTGCCGCTGTGTCCGCGCAAATACAATGATGGAACCATGCCGTTGGTGAAGGCCGGATTAAATCTGAGCGCGCCGCCGCACCTCTGGTTGGCAATCACCATCGTATCCGCCGCAATATTGTTCGTGATTCCCAGGGCGAGCACACTGCCGACACCGGGACTGCTGCCAGTATCGCCCACATCGATGGACGGAGCCTGCTTCGATCCCACCGCCAAAGCCGTAATGCTGTTGGTTTTGGCAAGGAACAAAATTCCCTGCGGTCGGCTCGTCGTCGAACTGCCGGGAAATACACCCACCCATACATTGCCGACGCTCGCGCTGAAAGTATCCAGCCCGGACATATCCAAAATTTCGTTGTGCGACCCCGAAGAACTTGAAATCTGCCGCACGGCCAGGACGGAACTAATATTGGTGCTCCCTAGGACCAGCCGTCCGCCCGGACCCGAAATCGTATTGGTCACCTGCAAGGTCGCCGGGCTGGCGGTCGTATCTGTGGCTACATAAAGATTGGTGGCCGCCACTGCATTGGAAATGGTCAGCGTCACTCCCGGTAGGATCAAAGTATTGTGAACGCCGTTGGTCTGGCGAAAAGCCAGTTGCCGGATGGTCATGCTGGTATCCACTACGTTATCGATCGTCGCCGTGTCGCCCACGCCGCCGCCGTCATTGAAAAGCACATTGGTCGAAACGCCGGGCACCGCGGCCGGCAGCCAGTTCGCAGCCGAGCTCCAATTCGTATCGGCGCTGACGCCGTTCGTGGCGTTCCAGAGCGATTGTGCGCGGACGGAAATCGCCGAACAGACCATCGCAACCAAAATTGCCGGGGCTAACAGATGAAGCAGGCGCAGGTTTTTTTTCATAGAGTTGATTGGTCAGGATCTTTCGGGCGATTTGGTTATTTCTGAACGAGTCCGGCTTTTCAAATTCAATGTCTCTGACGCGGAATAAATGGAGCAAAAGGTATCGTGTAATTCTTCAGTCAATCAGGAAGCGTAAGTTCGAGGGCATTGAAAAAACATGTGTCATCAACGCATCAAGCTTAACAGGAATGCCGCGCGCTTCATGTCCTCGTTTCATGTGACAGCGTGTACGTGGAGCGCCGAGCACCAGCTCGGCCCGATTCTTTAAGTGGTCGGAGTCACGTCCACCCGCACTTTGAAGTTTGGAACTTGGAATTTCCCTGGAGCTTGGAACTTGGACCTTGGAGCTTTCAGTTGCCGCCCGACAAATTCACCCGGAACTTCGCCACCGCCTCCGTCCGCGAATTCACGTGCAACTTTTCGTAGATGCGTTTGATGTAGGTCCGCACCGTGTTCTCGCTGATCTTCAATTCGGTCGCAATTTCTTTATAAATCAATCCCTTCGCCAGCGCCGCCAGCACCTGCGCCTCGCGCTCGCTCAAACTTTGCGATTCCGACGCCGGTCCCGGAAGCTGGTTGAAAAATGCCACCACCTTCCGCGCAATCCGCATCGACATCGGCGCCCCTCCTTCGTGCACCTGCTGGATGGCCGTCAGCAATTCCGCCGACGATTTGTTCTTGAGGATGTAGCCGCTCGCGCCGGCGCGCAGGGAATTGAAAATCAAGTGGCTGTCCTCATACGTGGTCAGCATCAGCGCCCGTAACTCCGGCATCTGCGCTTTTAATTTGGCAATGCAATCAATGCCGCTCATGCCCGGCAGATTGATGTCCATCAACACCACTTCCGGTTGCTCGGCCGGCACCGCCGCCAGCGCCGCTTCGCCGGAGGAATGCACGCCCAACAACCGCAACCCCGACGCGCGGCGCAACAACGCCACCAAACCCTCGCGGGTCTTGCGGTCGTCTTCGACAATGGAAACAGCGATGGACATTTAATCAGCCGGCGGCCACGGATATCGCAGCGAAATCTTCGTGCCCGCGCCCGGGCCGCTCTCAATGCGAAATTCCGCGTTCAATTCCTTCGCGCGCTGCTGCATGTTGCGCAAACCATCCGCCGCCGGGTCGTCCGATTTTTGTCCCATACCACGGCCATTGTCCGCAATCATTAAATCAAGCGCCGCCGGCGTAATTCCAATTCGCAACCGCACTTCACTCGCGTTTGAATGGCGTACCACGTTATTCAACGCTTCCTTGACGATTAAAAACAGGCTGTGCCGCAACTCCGCCGAGACGGGCCGCTCCGGCGGATGGTCCGGCAAATCCAGCGTGCAACGAACGTTTGCCTGTTGCAGAAACTCCATCGTGAACTGGCCGATATAAGCCACCAATTCCGGCAGCGTATTGTTCGCCGGGTTCACGGCCCACACCGCGGCGTCCAGCGATTTGATCGCCTCGCGCGCCGCCACCAACCCGTCCTGAACCGTCCCAATCACCGCGTCCGGCTCCGACCGCTGCTGCAACGCCAGCTCGAGCACCAGAGTCATCTGCGTCATGTTCGCGCCGAGATCATCGTGCAAATCCTTGGCGATGCGCGCCCGGTCCTGGTCCAGCACCGCCTGTTGTTCCAGCAACCGCATCCGCTCGCGCAACCGGCGAAACGAAAGATAACGCACCAGCGCGATCACCACCCCCGTGAACGTCACCACCAACAATGCCCGGAACCACCACGTCTGCCAGTAAAACGGCCCGACGATGAACGGCAGAATAAACCCCGTTTTATTCCACACGCCCGCCTCGTTGCACGCGGTGACTTCGAACTGGTAACTGTTCGCCGGCAGGCGCGGATATTTCGCGCTGCGCTGCGTCCCCGCCTCGATCCAGTCCGTGTCGAACCCCTTCAGCCGATAACGGAACTGCACATTCTCCGGCGAATTAAAACTCAGCGCCGCGAAACCAAATTCAATTTTGTTGTGCCGCGGCGACAATCGCAGCCTCTCGCTCGACGTGTGCAAATCCATCAGCCTCGATTCGACCGGCGCGCGCAACGGGAATTGGCTGTCGTAAAGCGCCACCGGCTGGTCGTCCACCCGGACCTCTTTCACGAACACCGTCGGCGGAATCGGGTTGTCGCGAATCATCCCCGGCTGCACCGTCAGCACGCCTTTGCGAGTCGCAAACCAAAGCTGCTCGCCGCTGCCGCTCCATACCGTGGGACTGTTTTCGCAAACCGGTTGCAGGCTCGGCAATCCCTCGCCCCGCCCGTACGCCGTCGACCGCAGGTGCGTGCTGCGCCCTTCGGCCACGTCGATCAGCTCCCGTAATTGCACGCGAAACAATCCATGATTTCCCGTCAGCCACAATCCCCCCTGCCCGTCTGAAAGCATCTGCGAAACTGAATTATCGTAAAGCCCTTCGTTGATGGAGATGCGCGAGTAGCGGCCGTTGTACCATCGACCCACGCCCGAACCGGCATAGCCAATCCACAAACTTCCGTCCGGCGTCGTGTGCAAACAACGCACCGAATACGGCGGCCCCTTTTGCGCGCCCACCTCATTGGTGGCCACGCGCCCTTCCACGCGCAGAATTTGCCCGTCGGAAGTTCCCGCCCAAATCGTCCCGTCCACACCCTGCGTCAACGCCCGGATCGCGTGAATCCCCGACGGCAATTGTATCCGATAAAGTTTTCCAGCCTGGAACAGCCACATGCGGCTCGGCAAATCCGTCGCGATCCACAAATCACCGTTTGTCCCTTCGATCAGCGAGCGCAGGCTCGGCCCGAGCCCTTCGCTCTCGGCCCATTCCTGGCATTTCCCGTCGTGCAACCACTGCAACCCGCGATCGTGCGTGCCGATCCATACCCCGCCGCCGCGCGCCGGAGCCACGCACGTGGCGTTCCCTCCGGGCCATCCGTCCGCGCCCGTCACCGCCTTCCATTGTCCGCCCCGACCGCGCGCGAGCAACCCATTTTGCAGCGCCGCCCACACCCAGCCGTCCGCGTCCTGGCAAACCGACCGCACCGATTCAAACGGCAACCCCGCCTTCGCGCCCATCAAATCCATCGCCCGTGAACGCAGCAGATTCAATCCCCCGCCATCCGT
>DASXHY010000473.1:0-9301 GCA_036488095.1 Verrucomicrobiia bacterium
GGTGTGGGCACGATGACGTTGCAAAGCGATCTTGCGGTCGCGGGGACAATTCTTCTGGAAGTGGACAAGTCGCAAGCAGCGACGAATGATTTTGTGCAAGTCGGGGGAGATCTCACGAATCTCGGCGCGAGCATTGTGTGCATCACAAATCCCGGGCCGATTTTCGCGGCCGGCGACAGTTTCAAGTTTTTTAGCGAACCGATGTCGAACGGCGATGCGGTGGTGTTTTCGCCGGCAACTCCGGGGGCGGGCCTGGCTTGGACAAATAGGCTCGCGATCGATGGCTCGGTGGGAATCATTACGGCTCCCATCGTAGCGACGCCTGCCGATTTAATCGGCCTGACTTTGAGCGTTGGCACGCTGTCACCGGCGTTCAACTCCAACGTGCTCAGCTACACGGCCAGCGCGCCTTACAGCAACAGCGCGGTCGTAATCACACCGACGGCTGCCAATTGGAGCGCGACCATTCGTTTGATTTGCAATGGCGTGACGAACATTGCCGCCTCCGGAAGTGGCGATACGGTTGCGCTCAAACCTGGTGCGAACGCAATTGACGTGCAGGTCACCGCGCCGGACAACTCCATTACCAAAGATTACATCGTCACTTTCACGCGGATTCCTCCCAACATCGTTTTGATTCTCGCCGACGATCAGGGCTTTTCGGATTGGAGCTGTTACGGCAGTGAGATTCCGACGCCGAATCTGGATCGTCTTGCGGCGGAAGGCTTGCGTTTCCGGCAGTTTTATAATTGCGCGCGATGCAGTCCCACGCGTTGCGCGGTGCTGACGGGGCTTTACACCGCGGAAGTCGCGGTGGATCCCTCGCAGGCGCTGCCCAATTTGCGGAACGACAACAACGTGACCATTGCCGAGTTGCTCGGCGCGAATGGTTATCGCACTTATATGGTGGGCAAATGGCACTTGGGCAATGGCGCACTGCTGCCGGAAGCGCGCGGTTTTCAGCAAGTCTGGCGTTACGCGGACGGCACGGCGCACAGTGAGGACACGTGGAATACGAATCTTTACACGCTGGTTTCATCGAACGGCGAAATCACGAATCGCATTTATCCGGCGGGCACTTTTTATCAGCCGGACGCCATTGGCGATTACTCGCTCGATTTCATCAACAACGCCTTAGTGACGCACACCAACGACAAGCCGTTCTTTCTCTATATTCCATTTGGCTCTGCGCATTTCCCGATCCAGGCGCCGCAAGACTGGGTGAACACCAATGTGCCGGTTTATTCCGCCGGTTGGGATGCGGTCCGAAATTTACGTTTCACCAATATACTTGCTCAGGGCGTGCTCGATTCGCGGATTGCTTTGTCGCCCAATGAAGGCACGGCACCGTGGTCCACTGTTCCGGCGGAAGCGATTCCCGATTGGAACACGCTCGCCGCGGATCGGCAGGCGGATCTCGCGAAGCGCATGGCGATTTACGCGGCGATGGTGCAAAAAATGGACGCGAACATCGGACGCGTGGTCGCCCAATTGCGCGCCGCCGGCCAGTTGGACAACACGCTGATTTTTGCGCTGTCCGACAATGGCGGGAATTACGAGGGCGGCGTGTTCGGGCAAACCGGCGGAGTGCCGGACGCCGCGCCGTTGACGGGGGCGTCACTCACAAACATGGGGTTGAACGGGCAGCCGATCATTTATCTCGGCGGCGGCTGGGCGCACGTCAGCGACACGCCATTCCGGTTGTTTAAACACTTCAATCACGAGGGCGGCATTCGCACGCCGCTGATTGTTCACTGGCCGCAGGGGCTTTCGCGCACGAACCAGTGGGAAGGTGAACCGGGCCATGTCATTGACCTCATGGCGACGATTGTGGACGTGACGGGCGCGAGTTATCCGACGCAGTTCAACAACCATGTCGTGCTGCCGCTGGAAGGACAAAGTTTGAAGCCGCTCTTCACCAGCACGAATGATTTTCCGCGCACGCTGGGCTTCGAGCACGAGAGCAATCGCGCCTGGCTCAGCGGCAGTTGGAAATTCGTCACGAAAAATTTCACCTCTTACGACGGCAGCCATCCCGCGAATCAATTGGAGCTTTACGATTTGAGCAAAGACCCGACCGAACTCACGAACGTCGCCGGCGCGCAGCCGGTTTTGCTCGACCAAATGGTGACGAATTGGAACGGTTGGGCGACGCGCGTCGGCGTGCCATCCAGTCGTTTGGTGAATCCCGGCCAACTGTTTGCGCCGGTGGTTCCGGCGACGAACGCGAGTGATCTTTTCGTGGACACTTTCAACCGCCCGGACAACACGAATATCGACGCGAGCGCGATCGGCATGTGGGGTTCGCGCGTGCCGCCCATCGGCGCGGACGCGGCGTATTACGAGGGTTACGAGGGCAGCGGCTTGCCTACCTCGATTCAAATATTGAGCAGCAATTTGCAAATGGCCGTCGGCGCGGGCATGAGCGAGAACGGCATCATGCATAATTTCACCGGGCAGGATATTGTGGACGCCGGCGGGTTCAGCGTGGAATTGACAGTACAGGAAATCAATACGGATGCCTCCGACGCGGCGAATCGTTATGTCGGTTTCGGTGTCGGCCTTTCGCAAACCGAAGCGGCAGTCGGCGGGGACATCAACGCCACTTCCGGCATCCTTTTCCGCGGCGCGCAGGGCAACGCGAACCTTGGCGTTTCCGATTTCTTTGTCGAGCTGGACCTCAACGGGAATATCAAAGTGTGGACCAACGGCGTGCTGCTGGACACGGTGTCCGTCGGGCAAGCTTATGGAACTTTGACGGCGAGTTTTGCCTGCGCGGGATTCACGACCAACGACACGGTGACGGTGAATGTTTTTTTCAACGGCCAGCAGGTGGACATCAACACCGCCGATGCGAATTCCCTGAGCCGCACGTTCAAGTGGGACCGCAATAACAGCAACTACATCGGCCTGAGCGCGCGCGCTTCGAATGACGCGCAGATGGACAACCTCGCGATTCGCAAGCTGCCGCTGGCGAGCGGCGCCGCGATCAATTACGCGATGCAATACGGTTTGTCCGGCGCCAATGCCGATGCCAACGCGGACCCGGACGGCGATGGCGTGAGCAATTTCGCGGAATGGGCGTTCGGCGGCGATCCGGCGGCGGCGGACCCTTTCATCGCGAGTTTAAGAAGCGCAACGCTGACCTCGACGCAGGATTTTCAGTTCACTTACCAGCGTTTGATCAATGCGGCAAATTATGGGTTGCGCTACCGCTATTTCGTTTCGCAGGATTTATCCACCTGGACGGAAACCACGCCGACGCAGGTGAGCGCCGCGACGAACGAGGACAAGGCCGGTTATGAAATCGTCACCATGCAACTTCCCGCGTCCCTCATCCTCGGCCAAAGTAAACTGTTCTTGCGCGTGCTGGCGGAACCGGCGAATTAATGGCGTATGAATGCGTCGCGCTGTTTCCGAGTTTCGACCACGTTGAGTTTTTTTTGTTTTGCCGTGCTTGCCGGTTCTCCGGCGCTTGTTCGAGCGCAACCGGATGCTCCTGACGCCAAGCCAAACATCGTCTATATCCTCGCGGACGATTTGGGCTATGGAGACGTCAGCGCCTTGAATCCGCGCAATAAAATTAAAACACCGCAAATGGACAAGCTCGCCGCGGAAAGCATGACGTTCGCTGAAGCGCATGCCTCCTCGGCGGTCTGCACTCCGTCGCGATATAGCATCCTGACGGGACGCTATAACTGGCGATCCGCGATGAAAGAGGGCGTGCTGGGTGGTTTCAGCAAGCCTTTGATTGAACCAGGACGGATGACGGTGGCCACCTTGTTGAGCGGTCACGGATACGACACTGCTTGCATTGGCAAATGGCATCTTGGCATGGGATGGACGCGAGTGGCTACGGCGGAAAAAAGCGCCGACGATGAGGGTGGTTCGGAATCCGGCGGGCGGGCGGGCATTGATTTTACAAAAAATATCAAAAGAGGTCCGACGACGGTCGGGTTCAAATATTTTTTTGGAATCAGCGCCTCGCTGGATATGCCGCCCTATGCCTTCATCGAAAACGATCATGTCACCGCGCTGCCGACGATTCCGATGGGACGATTGACCGGGGCTGATGGAAAGCAAACGCGGCCCGGTCCACAAGTTCCCGGCTTCGAAGGCGCCGACGTGCTGCCCACCCTCACGGCGAAGGCTGTGGAATACATCGCGCGGCATTCCGGCAGCGGCGCCGCCAAAACACCTTTCTTTCTCTATCTCGCGTTGCCTGCTCCGCACACGCCGCTGTCTCCCACGAAGGAATGGTTGGGTAAAAGCGGGCTGAATGCGTATGCCGATTACGTCATGGAGACAGATGACTGTATCGGGAAAGTGCTGGCGGCGTTGAAAAAAAATAATGCCGAGCGCGACACCCTGGTCATTATGACGAGTGACAACGGCTGTTCGCCCGCCGCAGATTTTCCTTTTCTGCTGGCTCACGGCCACGATCCCAGTGCTGGCCGTCGTGGCTACAAAGCGGATATTTATGACGGCGGCCACCGGATTCCACTGCTTGTCCGCTGGCCTGGACACGTGGCCGCCGGGTCCACCTGCGACAGTTTTGTTTGCCTCGGCGATTTTATGGCCACGTGCGCCGAATTGCTGAATGCGAAATTGCCCGACGACGCCGGAGAGGACAGCATCAGTTTTCTTCCCGGGTTATTGAACAAAACGAAAACCACCGCGCGGCAGGTACTGGTGGAAAGTTCGATCAACGGTTCGTTCGGCCTGCGCGAAGGCCAATGGAAACTTGCCCTTTGCCCCGATTCCGGCGGCTGGAGTTTCCCGCGTCCGGGCAAAGACAACACGGACGGCTGGCCTCGCTTTCAGCTATTTGACGTATCATCCGACCCGGCGGAGAAGACAAATGTCATGAGCCAGCATCCGGAAATTGTCCAGCGATTGGGACATCTCATACGGGACTACATCAACAATGGCCGGAGCACGCCTGGCGCACCGCAAAAGAACACGCCGGTCAAAGCATGGCAGCAGACGAAGTGGGTTGAGGAGTTCGATCCACCGCACGGCGGCCACGCGGAGTGAGGTCAAACGCGGTTCAATGGCGCATGGACCGTCACCGTCGTTCCCTGGCCGGGCGTGCTTCGGATTTCGGCCCAACCACCGATTTGTTCCAGCCGGCGTTTTATGTTCGTCAAGCCGTTGCCTTGCGGAGCGGCGACGACCGTTTCAAAACCTCGGCCATTGTCTTCCACGCGAACGACGACTTCATTCTCGAAAATCTCCACGCGTAGTTGGACTTGTGTCGCACCGGAGTGACGCGCGGTGTTGTTCAAAGCTTCTTTGAACGCGAGGAAGAGATGGTGCCGCGATTCGGCGGAGACGGGAACGGACGGAATTTGCGGCGGCATGTCCTGGCGAAAGCGAATGTTGCTGGACCGGAAGAATTCCTCCGCGAAGTGACCGAGGTAACCGATCAACCCGGTGAGTGAATCATTTTTTGGATTCACGGCCCAGACGATTTCATCCAGCGCGACCACCATTTCGCGGGCGCGGCCGCGAACCTGTTGCACGAGTTCCTTCGCTTCGTCCGCGTGGGTTTCCTCGCGATTGGCCAGCGCGCTCAGCATTCCGATTTGCGTCAGGCTGGTGCCGAGGTCGTCGTGCAGGTCGCGCGCGATGCGAGTGCGCTCGTGCTCCATGGCGCGCTGGCGTTCGGCATATTCGAGCCTGCGCCGATAACGCTGGCGTTGAATGAGCGCCGCCGCGATGGCGAAAATGGCCAGCGTCGCCAAACCCAGGCTCGCCTTAAACCACCAGGTTTCCCAAAAGTAAGGCAGGACTATGAACGCCAGCGTGTCGCCGTCCTCGTTCCAAACGCCGTCGCTGTTGCAAGCTATGACGCGGAAGCGGTAGTCGCCCGGCGCCAGCGGGCCGTAGTCGATGTGCCGCTCGCCTTCGGTGGATTGCCATTGGTCGTTGCCGCCTTCGAGTTTGACGCGGAAGCGCACGCCATCCGGCGCGACAAAACTCAAGCCGGTGAACCGGAATTGCACATAATGCCGGCCCGGGGAAATATTTATGGGCCGCGAAGATTGCGCGGTTTGCAAGGGAACGCCGATGTGCGCGGGAACATCCACGGGGCGTCCATCCACAAGCATTTCTTCGATGATGACCGCCGGCGCAATCCGGTTGGGAACGGTTTTGGAGGGGTCGACGGACGTCACTCCATTCGCGGTGGCAAACCAAAGTTGTCCGTCGATCGAGCGGAAGCAGGCGGGTTGAAACCCGCTGGAACATTCCAAGGCCGGCAGGCCGTCGAATTCTCCATAGACCCGGCAGGGCAGGCGCGCGTTTTTTCCGTCCGCCACGGCTTCCAAATCATTTTTATTCGCGCGAAAAATTCCGGCGTAGGTCCCGCCCCAGAGACAGCCGTCGTGGCTGTCGAGCAATTGCGAGACATTGTTGTCGGGCAGGCCGTCGGTTTTCAGGCAGCGTGTGAACCGGCCGTCGTGAAAGCGCAGCAACCCTCCGCCGAGCGTGCCGATCCAAACGACGCCGTTGGTGTCTGGCAGCACGGCCGAAAAGCGCACGGCGGGCCATTCCGCCGGGGGTGTGAAGCGCGAGAATTTTCCACGCGCGTATTTCCAAAGTTCTCCGGGACCGGTGCCGATCCAAATGGCTCCGTCGGCGTCTTCGGCGATCGCGCCGATAGCGTGCGAGTCCACGAAACCTTCCCCTGAACCGAAATATTTGAAGCCGCTGTTGTTGGTAAGGCAAAATAGGTTCACGAGTCTGCCGAGCCACAACTGTGCCTTGCTGTCGCCGAAAAGAACGCGCACGTCCAATCCCGGCGCAGTCAACCGCGACAACTTGCCGTCGAATTGCCAGAGGCCATTATTGAGGGAGCCAATCCAGACACCGCCGCCGTTTTTCGGAAAAACCGTGATGCTTTCATTGGGCTGATTAACCCGTTGGGGCAGGGGAACGTTCACGAACCGGCCGTTTTGCCAGCGCGCCAGTTCGCCGGACATGGTACCGGCCCACAAGTCATGATTGCTGTCTGTGCAAACGGAACTAACGACCTTGTCCGGCAAACCGTCGGCCTGGCCGAACACGTGAAAAAGCCGTTCGCGGATTTGGGCGATGCCACCGCCGTGCATGCCGACCCATATATCGCCCTCGGCGTCCTGAAACCAGCAGTCGATGAAACGGCTGGGCAACCCACTTTTCTCGGTGAGCAAATGCCGGGTGCCGTCTGATTTGCAATGCAACAATCCGTGTCCATTGGCAACCAGCCAGGCATTACCTTGCGCGTCGCCATGAAGGCTGAAAGTCCCGGAAGTGATGTCGCCGAGCAACGTGTCCGCCTTGATTTCGACCGCCCACTCGCCGCCCAGCATTTTGCGGACGCGATTTTTCTCGAGGACCCAAAGCCCGCCGTCTCCGCTAAAAGAAATTTGCAGGACATTTTCCAACGCATCACCGCTTGCCGGAGTGCGATCGGTAAAAGTTTTTCCATTCCAAACCGCGAGACGATGCGGGGTGGCGATCCAGAGCTGGTGGTCGGAGTCCATGGCCAGCGACATGACGTTTTCTTCGGGCAGGTTGTTGGTGACAAACCTGAACTGGCGGTTGGTGAAACGGGCGAGCCGTTTACCCTCCGTGACGAACCAGACCACGCCGTCGCGATCCACCGAGAAAGTGCTTGCATCGGGATTCATCGGTGAAGGCGGGTCGAACCTTTCCCATTTGTTGCTCGCGGACAAATTCAACTGCGCGAGGTAATGAGATTCGCAGGCAAACAACACGAAATTGGATTGGACATTGAGAACGTGGTCCACGCGGACGCGCGGTTCGCTGCGCGGTTGGCGGACCAATTCAAATCGCCCGCCGCGATACGCGGTGACGGATTCGTTGCCCATGACGATCCAAAGCCGCCCGGTTTCATCCACGTCCAAATGCTCGACCTGGACGTCCTTTAATTCTTTTACGTTTTGCTGGTTGAACGGCACGAATCGCACGCCGTCGAACCGCGCCAGCCCGCCGTAACGCGTGCCAATCCACAAATAGCCGTCGGGTGTTTGGGCGATGCTCGAAACCCAGTTTTGCGGCAGGCCGCGTTCGGTTTGCCAAACGTGAATCAGGTAATCGCGAGCAGTCTCCGTCCGGGAAACATCGGCGGCCAAGGCGGCTTGGGAAAAAAAGCCGAAGGCAATCAGGCATGCGGTGGCAAGACGGTTCATCTGGCGTTATCGGGCCAATGTTGAAGTTGCAGACGAAGCATCCGGGCGTCAACGCGAATGTGTCATGTCATCTCTTTGGACGATTTTCAAACCCGTGGGTCTGGCGGAGAATGGAACGAGTCCCAGCTAAGTTGCACAGGCAGGGCTAATCAGAAGCGCATAAAAGTTTGTCTCAACCGCAACCGCATGATCCTCCATTTAAAAACCCGTCCACTCAACATCGCCATGAAAAAAGCAAATCCACTAAGCCTCCTGCTCGCTGTGACGGCGCTCAATGTCTGTTTCCTGCTGCCGGAAGCGCGCGCCACCGTCCGGACCTGGTCGGGCGCCGGCGCCGACGCCAATTGGAGCACGGGCGCGAATTGGGGCGGCACGGCGCCGGTGAATGCCGACACTCTCGTTTTCAGCGGCACCACGCAGCAGAACAATACCAATACTATTTCAAACCTTTCGGTGAATTGGATCCAGTTCGCCAATAACGGCTTCACGCTCAATGGAAATTTGCTGGCCTTGAACGGACCGCTCACCAACTCGGCGGGCATCAACATCTTCGCGCTGCCGGTGAATGTTTCGAGTCAAAATCCGACCTGGAATATTGCCTCTGGCTCGGAGCTGCGTTTTACCGGGACTTTCACCAACAGCACCACGGCCAACCCGCTCGCCACACTGAGCTTCGGCGGCGCGGTGCGGTTCGCCAGCAACAACTGCCTGCCCAACCGTTTCTTTACACTTACCAGCGGCTCGGTCATTGCCGACGGTTGCAATCTGACGACCCTGGACGGTTTCCGGCTCCAGCCGCCTTCGGGCAGCACCGCCGTTTTCCAAATCACGAACAACGCCAGCTTCACCATCGGCAGCGGCGGCAACCTGCGCCTGTGCCAGACGGCAACCGGCGGCTCCAGCCGTGTGGACATGTCTTCGGGCATATTGAATATGGCTATCACGAGCGGCCCGGGTGCCGGCGATATTTTTGTGGGTGAAGCAGCGACCACGACCACGGTGTTCAACCAAAACGGCGGGCTGGTTGAATTTACGGGCAACGGCAACAACCGCATCGCCTTTGCGAACGCCTCGGCGACGGCGAACGGCACATACAACCTGAA
>DASXHY010000699.1:0-3574 GCA_036488095.1 Verrucomicrobiia bacterium
CGTTCGAATTCAAGCCGCAGCGCACAAGGCAAAGTAAATCACCGCGAACTACGGCATGCAAGTTCCCGTATCCAATTTTAGAATTAATCGTCGTCCCCCGGGCTGTTCACCATCACGAAGCCGGCGCGGATCGGCGCGGGCATGGCATCCTTCGCGCCGCGAACGGACCGCCAGATCATTTCGTTCAGCACCAAATCATCCGCCTGGTCCTCTTTCGCAAAATTGAATTTTATTTTCGAACCCCAGGCGCCCACGGTATTGGTCTCTCTCAAATCAACGTTCGCCGGAAGCGCTTCGTAAGGCCGGACATCGGGTTGTGCGGCAAAGGAATTGTACATCGGCGCCGCCGCGGCATCGAATTGCGTCATCGGTTTCATCCCCACAATCAACTCCATCGTGCGCAACATGCTGGACGTGGAATAAAGCGTCGAATCCGTTTTATGCCGGCGCGTGTAGGGGCTGACGACCAGCGCGACAGTGCGGTGCGCGTCCACGTGGTCGGGGCCATTTTGCGCATCGTCTTCCACTATGAAAATCGCGGTGGACGGCCAGAATTTGGAGCGGCTGACACCGTCGACGAGCTGGCCGAGGCCGGCGTCGTTGTCCGCGACGTACGCCGTGGGAGTCAATTGCCCCACCGTCACGCCGTGGGTGTGGTCGTTCGGAAGGCGGACAATTTGCAGCGCGGGCATGTCGCCCTCCTGCTCATAGCGTTTCAGTTCACTCAGGAAACGCGCGGCGCGGTTCGTGTCCGAGTAGCTCAAATCAAAGCTGCGGTAGCCGGGATCGAAATGGTCCTCGAGATTTTTCAACCGCGTGACCGCAGGCATGCCGGGTTTTTCACCGTTCTGAACGAATTCGCCGTAGCTGCGATAACTCACGCCGGCTTCCTTTGCCTTGTCCCAAAGATAGCCGCTGGACGGATAGGCGATGGGAAACAAACCCTCGCTGGGATATGGAAATTTCGTGTTTTTATGGCCGTAATTGAGCGGCCAGGTTTTCTCGACGTAATCCGAGGCGTACGCGGCAGTGGACCATTCGTGGCCGTCCGCGCTGACTTCACTTTCTACATAAAAATTATCCAATAGAACGAATTCACGCGCCAGTTTGTGATGATTGGGCGTCACCCGTTCCGGAAACAGGCAGAGTGCGGCGTCCCCATTGCCTTCGGCGATGTCGCCGAAGACTTGATCGTAGGTGCGGTTTTCTTTGATGACATAAATGCAATGCTTGATGGGACTGCCGTCGCCGGGGCGTAACGGCACCGGGTTTCCCTCCGGCCGCGCGGCATGCACGGCGGAATCCTCGCGGAGCGGGCTGCATTTCATCGTTTGCGCCGTCCAGTCGGCCATTTGTCTGGCCAGATTTTTTTCCGATGGCAAATCAATGATGCTGAGCGTGCCCTGAAAAAGTTTGGCGATGTATTGGTCGCGCGCGCTTTCGCGGGTCGGCTGCGGGCCATTGGGATTCGCCCTGGCTTCATTTCCTTTGCCGTTGGTCACCAGCAAATGACGTCCATCCGGCGTCACCCGCACGGAGGTGGGATACCAACCGACAGGGATGAAGCCAAGCGAGCGGCTTTTGCCGGGATTCTCGACGTTAAAGACCGCCACGGCATTGACGTTGGCGTTTGCCACGAACAACAATTTTT
The DNA here is from genome assembly GCA_036488095.1 of Verrucomicrobiia bacterium. GTDB lineage: Bacteria > Verrucomicrobiota > Verrucomicrobiia > Limisphaerales > DASXHY01 > DASXHY01. The sequence continues at coordinate 1,652 of DASXHY010000699.1, forward strand.
CATCGGGCGAAAGCGCAAGGCTGTTCGGTGTCGAACCCGGCAGCGCATTCGGAAAAAGCGCGGCCCAGATTGTTTCCGCGGGCCGGCCCGATTTGGTGTCGATGACCGTCACGGTATTGTCATTTGCGTTGGCGACGAAAAGGAAATCTCCTTTGCGTTTGAGCGCCATTTCGCAGGGATGATGGCCGGTTTGCCAGTGGGCAACCACCTGCCCGGATTTTAAATCCACCACGGCCACTTCGGACCGCGCCCATAAACTGACGTAGAGACGGTTGTTCCGGGAATCCACGAGACAGGTGTACGGGAAGCAGGCATCCGGGTTGGCTGCTATTTTTATGGCTTTCGCGCGTTTGGTCGCGGCGGCGGTGTCGGAATCCTCCTCGGGCTTATCCGTTCCGAGCGTCACCGTGTGCACGTTAGTCGTCAGTGCGATTTCTCGCACGGTATTGTCGCTCAAATTGACGCGGGAAATGGTATCGCGCCACAGGTTTGCGGCAAAGAGAGTCTTGCCGGAAGCGTCCACAGCCACGCCGGCGGGAACGCCTGTTTCCGTCCGGTCGCGCAAGCGGATGTGCCGCGCCTCGGACAGATTTCCGTCGCTGAAATTGAACGCGAACACCTGCTCCGTGCTCGAGCCGCCGCAATAAAGCTGCTTGCCATCCGGACTGAAGGTGATCCCGTAAAACGCCTCGTCGAGGTGCGTGCGGGAAACCACGCGCTTTTGCTCCAGGTCCACCATCACCACTTCATGCGGGCTGAAGCCGCAATGCAGAATGGCGACGAATTTGCCGCCGGGATGCACGGCGATATTTACGGGGAAATCATCCAATTCCACCTGGCTTCCGGCGGGTTGCAGAGACCAAAGGTTCGGGAGCAGCATGGAGCCGTCCGGTTGAGGCCCCGGCCGCAATATCGGTCCATCCGCGCCCAAAGACGTTTGGGGTCCGACGAAACCGATAGCTGCGCCGGCAAGGATTGCCAGCACGTGTTTTTTGGAAAGAATTCCGTTGCGCATATAATTTGTATCAAATCAGCTAAACCCCGAGACGTTTCCGGACGGGACAGCGTTACACAATGGCAGGCGTGTGACGATCCCGTGAATTTCGTATTGCCCCGACTATTCAATCGCAGGACGGGCATCTCGCTTGTTTGATGTAGCAGCGGACGTAAGTCCGCTCAAATTTCTTCAGAATTCTGTAAAAGTCAGAGCCGACTCACGTCGGCTGCTACTTCTTTTAACGGGCTGCCAGCTCAAGGCGAACTCACCCGATAGAAGCGCTGAGGATTGCTGGCCGCGTCAAGGTCGTTGAATTGGAACAGGCCGGGACTGATTTGGACCGGTTGCCCAAGGAGCCTCCAGTTATCGATGGGTAAAGAAAGATTGGTTGCCGCGAGCACGCTGAAGGTCGCACCCGGCGTGTCGTCGCTAAGGGTCAACTGGTAGCCCGGCGCTGCCGTTGGCATCGCTGAACTGGAGTCTTTGGATTCCGTGTTCGATTGAAAGTTGCCATTCTGCACGAGCGTCCCGGAAACGAACAGTTCGCGCGCGGAGGGATGAGGGCCGTGATTCCGGGACTGAAACTCGAACGCGCCGATGTCCACATGCGCGCCGGATTTTCGCGGGAAGCCGCGCTGATCATTTTTCAGAGCGTACGGCGGTTGAAGCAAGGCATCGTCGCCTGCATCCAACGCGGGACTTCCGTGGAGCAGAGCCATGGTAAAAGTAGGACCGCCATTGTCCGCCAGCGGGCCGAGAATTGGATCGAGGGGGGCGTTTGTAGACCCGGCGAGGTCACCGTTGACGCCGTTGGTGAAGCCAAAGCTGCCGTTGGTTTGACCAATCAGGTTATAGCTCAGCGAACTGAAAGAACCTTGAAGGTCCGGGACGCCATTGGTGCCAGACGACCCTTGATATGGACCAGA
>DASXHY010000639.1:0-1749 GCA_036488095.1 Verrucomicrobiia bacterium
GTCCTCATGACGAATCCGATTGATAAGCTGCTGCGCGGAATCAACACAACCCCCACGCACGGCATCGACAACGTCTATGTCGAACCGTGCAAAGGTTCCTACAACGACCCGGCCATCGCCGGCGGCGGGCAAATCTATTGCCAGGTATCGCACGCCGCGGCGTATCTCACTTTTCTCACTGGTCTGCACCCATCCGAAGTATTTGCGCGCTTCGACCGTGACGGCTCCCCCAATGACATCTACAACGCCCTGACTATCACATTGGAAAACGGCGCCCTGGTCAACCTTGCCAGCACGGGCGCCACCCCCCTGCGCGAGCGCAACTACGAAGTTCGTGTGTTCGGCTCCAAAGCTGTTTTGCAACTTGAACTTTGGCGCGGCACGATGGCACTCATTGATTTTGCCGGACAGCGCACGGATTTTCCGCCCCTCACGGATGGCGAGGTTTATCCGAGCCAGTCACCCGCCTTGAATTTTGTCGATGTCATTCTCGGCAAAGCACCAAACGGTTCCCCGGGCGAACTCGGTCTCGCCGCGATGGAGATCATCGAGGCCGCTTGTGAATCCGCCCAAACCAATCGCAGTGAAAGAATTCGGGAAGTTAGAGCATCTCGGGCCAAAAAGACCAGCGCGGAGAGAACCGCGGCCGTTCGCGAAGACATATGAGCGAGCCCACGCGGCTTACCGGCATCGCGTGGGACCATAGCCGGGCCTTTCCGCCCCTGGTCGCCACCGGCCAGCGTTATGAAGAAACGCACGCCGGCATCCGCATCCGCTGGGAAAAACGCACTCTCGACGAATTCGGCCACACTCCCATTGACCAGCTCGCCTCACGATTCGATCTCATCGTCATTGATCATCCATGGGCGGGCTTTGCCTTCGAGAAAAACCTGGTCCACGATTTGAAACCGCTTTTGACAGCGGCCGAACTCAAGGATCTCGCGCAAAATTCTATCGGCGCCACTTTCGACAGCTATTGCTACGGCGGACGATTGCTGGCATTGCCGATTGACGCTGCAACCCCCGCGCCAAGCTGGCGAATCGATCTGCTCGAGCGCGCTGGAGTTCCACCACCGGCAACCTGGTCTGAAGTCGTTGCCCTCGCCCGCCAAAAACTTGCCGTGATTCCTGCTTTCAATGCGGATCTATTTTTGCATTTTCTCATGCTGCTGAACGCCCTCGGCTCTGAACCATGTGCTGACCATGAAAAAGTCGCCCCGCGCGATATTATGCGCCACGCACTTGACTTACTGCGCGAGTTAACCGAGCCGATGCCACGTGAAATCTTTGAGTTGAATCCGATTGCAGTTGCCGAGCGCATGACGGCTGCTGACGACTTGGCGTGGAACGCCTTTGCCTATACTTACAACAATTATGCTCGCTCCGGTTTTGCGCGCCGCGCTTTGCGCTTTGGCAATCTGCCGTCGCTCGACGCGAAAGGGCCGAGGCTTCGTAGCGTGCTCGGTGGAACAGGTATTGCAATTTCAATCCACTGCAAGCACGTCCAGGCCGCTCTCGATTACGCAAAGTTCGTCGCCGACGGAGTCACGCAAAAAGGAATTTACCTTCACGCCGGCGGGCAACCATCGCATCGCGCGGCGTGGGACGATCCCAACGCGGATAAATTGTGCGGCGGATTTTTTAGCGCGACGTGCGCCGCTCAACAGGAAGCATTCATCCGGCCTCGCTACAGCGGTTATGTGCCGCTGCAAACCAACGGCGGCAACGTATTGCAGGAAGCTCTCCGCG
>DASXHY010000675.1:0-10569 GCA_036488095.1 Verrucomicrobiia bacterium
CGACCTCACGAGCCCCACGCTCACGCGGCAGGTGCCGGACAAAATGTCGGTGATTGGGGGAAATGTGCTGGGGCGATGGACGCACACGTTTTCGGATACGAGCGACGTCAAGTTGCAGCTTTACTATGACCGCACCGAGCGCGGGGCGTTCGTGTTTGGCGAGAGGCGCGACACGGTGGATTTCGACGCGCAACATAGTTTCGCGTTGGGAGAACGCAACGCCGTGACGTGGGGACTGGGTTACCGGCTCAGCAGCGACCAGACGGACAAAAACAAGCCCGTCACTTTCACGCCGGCCAACGACACGTTGAACCTGTTCAGCACGTTCGCGCAGGATGATGTCACGGTTATGCCGGACCGGCTGAAGGTGACGCTCGGCACAAAAGTCGAACACAACGATTTTACCGGATGGGAACTGGAACCCGGCGGGCGAATCGCCTTCACGCCGGATGAGCGCAATACCTTGTGGGTGTCCGTGTCGCGCTCCGTCCGTACGCCCGCGCGCGCCGACGAGGGCGTGCATCTGGATCAAATTAAACCGACTCCCTTTGGGCCGGCGGTGCTGGGAATCTCCGGCAACCCGGATTTTGAATCGGAAAAATTGATGGCGTACGAAGCCGGCTACCGGGTGCATCCGTGCGACAAAGCCTCGTTTGACCTGGCCGCGTTCTACAATATGTACAGCGATTTGCGGAGCCTTGAACTGCAGCCGGGATTTCCGCTCATCCCCGCCACGATTGGCAATGGGTTATACGGCAATACTTATGGCATCGAAGCGACGGTCACGCTCGAGGTGCAGCCCTGGTGGCGGCTGACACCGACTTATTCGCTGCTAAAGGAAGAATTGCACGCGCGCAGGAGCAGCACGGACACCATTTCCGTGGCACAACAGGAAGGGCAGGACCCGCAGCAGCAATTCTCGCTGCGCTCGGCTATGGATTTGCCGCACAATATTTCACTGGATGCCACCTTGCGTTACGTGGATGCGCTGCCGTCGTTGCAGGTGCCGAGTTATGTGACGGCGGACGCACGGGTGGCATGGCGGCCGAACAAACGCCTGGAATTCGCGCTGGTGGGGCAGAATTTATTTGAGCCGCGCCACGCGGAATTCCGCCCCACTTTCGTCCAAACCGAGCCGTCGGATGTGCCCCGGAGTTTTTATGTGAAAGTTACGTGGCATTTTTAACGTATAATAGAATGAATCATCGAATCATTGAATCGACGAATGCAAGCTATCGAAAACATTGGGTCCGGTATAATCACGCATGACGTTTAGGCAAATGGCTGTCTTATCGCTCAATTTCATCGCCGCCGCGGTGGTCCTTCCGGGCCACGCGCGCGGACAGGAGGCGTTGCCTTCGGAATACCAGATGAAAGCGGCCTATTTGTATAATTTCGCCAAGTTCGTGGAATGGCCGTCGGCGTCGTTCCCCACCACTAATTCGCCGCTGATCATCGGCGTGCTGGGCGAAGACCCGTTTGATGGGTTGCTGGACAGCACGGTGCAAAATAAGAAAATCGACGGCCACCCGCTTCTGGTGCGGCGCCTCAAGGCGGCGGAGGAGGCAAAAAGCTGCCAGGTGCTATTCATCAACAGTGCGGAGAAAAAAAGATGGCCGGAAATCTCCGCGGCGCTCGCCGGCGCGAACGTGTTGACAGTGAGTGAGAATTGGGAACGCTTCACCGACCAGGGCGGCATGATCGAACTCTTTATGGAAAACAAAAGGGTCTACTTTGACATTAACAACGAAGCGGCGAAAAAGGCCGGCCTCAAAATCAGTTCCAAACTGCTGCAACTCAGGAAAAAACCGTCTGCCTAACCGCGCATTGCTGTGAGATACCCATCGATCAAACAAAAACTGACAGTGGTCATCATGACGGTGACCGCGGTGGCACTGGTGCTGGTCTCGGTCGGTTTTGTGGTCTACGAATTGTTGACCTTCCAGGACCGGATGCGCCGTGACCTGTTCACCCAGGCCGGAATGGTGGCCGATCTCAGCGGGGCGGATCTCGCCCGCAACAACCGGGCGGAGGCGGAAAAGCTGCTGGCCGCGCTGGCCCGGCGGGAACACATCACGGCCACGGCGATTTACAAGGGGAACACATTGTTCGTCGCGTACCCGACGAACATGAGCGCGGCGGCGTTCCCGGCGAGACCGCAACCGGGAAATTACAGCCATTTTGATTTCAAAGCCGGCAATCTGGTGCTGTACCATGCCATCGAATCCGTCGGCGGCCCGGCGGGAGCGGTTTATATCAAATCGGACCTGGGCGAAATCCGCGAACAAATGGAGCGCTACGCGGCGTTCTTCATGTGGTTCATTATCGCCACGGCGGGCATCACTTATTTCCTGTCCAAGCGGCTTCAGAAAAGCATTTCCGATCCGATCGTTCAACTCGCGAAAACGGCGCGCACGGTGACCGCTGACAAGAATTATTCGCTGCGCGCGGCCAAGCAGGGTCGCGCGGAGCTGGGCGAGTTGACGGATAATTTCAACGAGATGCTCGCGCAAATCCAGCAGCGCGACGTGATCCTGCACAAAATCAACGACAATCTGGAGCGGCGCGTGCAGGAGCGCACGAAGGACCTGGAGGGGCAAATCGCCGAACGCGAACGCGCCGAGGCGGCATTGCACGAGCAATTCACCCGCACCAAATTGCTCAACCAGATCACTCACGCGATTTCCGAGCGGCAGGACCTCGAGAGCGTGCTGTATGTCGTGTTGCGCCAGTTGGAAGACCATCTCGCGATCGACCTCGGGCTCGTCTGCCTGTTTGATCGCGCGGAGGAGACGTTGAACATCGCCGCGCTGCGCCTGAAAAACCCGATGCTCGCGGGCAAGCTGGATTTGCACGAAGGCATGGTGATGTCGCTCGAGCAAACCGGGCTGCGGGTTTGCAAACACGGCGAATCGGTCGTAACGCCGGACACGCACAAATCGCCGGCGCTGCTTTCGGAGCGGCTCGCGGGCGCCGGTTTCCGCACGGCGGCCGGGGTGCCGCTGCTGGTGGATGGAAAACTCTTCGGCACCCTGGTGGTCTCGCGCCTGGCGGCAACGTTCTCCGCGAGCGAATGCGAATTCCTTCACATGTTGAGCGAGCACGTGGCGCTGGCGGCGCACCAGGTGCAACTCCACGCCGAATTGGAAAAAGCCTACAACGAATTGCGCAAGACGCAGCAGAACGTCATGCAACAGGAACGGCTCAAGGCGCTCGGCCAGATGGCCAGCGGCATCGCTCACGATGTCAACAACGCGCTTTCGCCAATCGTGGGCTTTGCCGAGTTGCTGGCCCGCATCGAAACGACGTTGTCCCCGAACGGCCGGAAATATCTTCATTACATCAAAACCGCCGGCGAAGACATCACGCACATTGTCGCGCGGTTGCGCGAGTTTTACCGGCAGCGCGACACCAGCGAGGCGTTGCAGTCGCTCAATCTCAACGACCTGGCCCGGCAGGTGATCGAGATGACGCGGCCGCGCTGGCGGGACATCCCGCAATCCCTCGGCACGATGATCGAGATGCGCAGCGATTTCGACGCAAACCTCGCCGCGATGGTCGGCATCGAGAGCGAAGTGCGGGAAGCGTTGACCAATTTAATCCTGAACGCCGTGGACGCGATTCCCACCGGCGGCACCATCACCGTCCGGACGCGCGTCGGCTCGCGCAGCCCGACCGCCCCGCCGACGCACGTGCTGGTCGAAGTGGGCGACACGGGCACGGGTATGGACGAGGAAACCCGCAAGCGCTGCCTGGAGCCGTTTTTCTCGACCAAGGGCCAGCGCGGCACCGGCATGGGGCTGGCGATGGTTTACGGCGTGATGGAACGGCATGGCGGACACATCGAAATCGAAAGCGAACCGGGCCGGGGCACGATGATGAAATTGATCTTCCCCATCCGGAACATTGCCGGCACCGAAACGCTCCCGGACGGACGGCAACAGGAAGATGTGCCGCTCAATATTTTGTGCATCGACGACGAACCGCTCCTGCGCGAATTGCTGCGCGAAATCCTCGAGCGCGACGGCCACAGCGTGAGCCTGGCGGACGGCGGGCAGAGCGGTGTGGATGAATTCCGCGCCGCGGTGGGCGGGGGCCGGCCCTTCGACGTGGTGCTGACCGATTTGGGAATGCCTTATTTCGACGGGCGGCAGGTGGTGAACACCATCAAGCGCGAATCGCCGGAGACACCGATCATCATGCTCACCGGCTGGGGCTCATTGATGAAAGAGGACGGGGACCTGCCGGACCAGGTGAGCGGGATTTTGACCAAGCCGCCGCGCTCGAATGAATTGCGCGAAATGCTCCGGCGCGTGGGCACGCATCGAGGCGTGGCGGGCAATTAGATGCCAGTCCTTTCAATTGCCGCAATGATCAGGGGGAATTGCTGGTGCAAGCCATTGGCCAAAAATAAAACCCGGGATCGATTCACTCAATCCCGGGTTCGCTTTAGGATTTCAGAGTTTACGGCACGGTGGCAGTCAAAATGGTGGCGCCGGTGGTGGCATCGTCCAACTCCACTGTATTCGCATTGAGGATGTCCGAAGACGACGCCGACTGGCTGATTTTCAGGGTCCCCTTTGAACTCGGGGTATTGGTCGAGACCGGGTTGCCGTTGACCACCAGAACATAATCCGTGCTGGTGCTAAGGCTGGAAGCAGCCAGGCTGGCTTTCCCACCTTTGTCTGAAGCCGAGAGGTCAATCGTGCCGGTCTCGCCGTTGCCGGCGGTGTCATCCATCGGTTTCTTCACCATGTACTTGACCTTGCTGGTCTGGTCGGCGCCGGCGGTCAACACGGTCGTGCTGGTCCCGGTATCGACAATGTCCAGTTCGGTAACCCCGGTCAGAGGCAGAATGCCGTCCGGGAACGGGACCGATTTTTTGCCTTTTCCTGAATTACTAACGCTCACCTTAGCGTTGCCCTTTTTGTCAGTCGTAAACTCGTCCACGAGTGTGGGGCTCGAGTTGGAGACCGTCGTCGCGTTCAAATCATAGGTCGTGCTTGGCAGCAGTTTCGCGGTCACGGTCAAACTTTCGTGATCGGCGTTTCCCTGGATCGCCTCGCTTAATTGTCCGGAAGCGGAGCCTGACTCAGCGCCAGAATTTGTAAATGTCACATGGGCAGAGAAGTGAACGACTTCCGTGCCTTGCCTCTTCGACGATTTGGCATACATGGTTGTGGCTGCCAACGTCGCGACTCCGATAACCAATACTGATTTTGTGAATGTATTCATTTTTTTATCCTTTTCCTTTTCCGAAGCACCACTTCTACCGAGGAGCCAAAAACCATTAAATAGGGTGAGTCCCTAATACGGTCAGAGGGGTTTCCGCAACCGCCATAGCACCCTCACCTAATGGTAATAAATCAGAAGAAATACGAGGATGGGGTGGCCGACGGGACTCGAACCCGCAACAGCCAGAACCACAATCTGGGGCTCTACCATTGAGCTACGGCCACCAACCAGCGAACACACTAGATTTCCGACCCGTCTGCGTCAAGTTCAGCCGTCAGAAATCGACCAACGCTTAAACCACGGATGAACACGGATAAACACGGATACGGAATTTAGCAGAAGTAAGCGAAGGGACGGATGGGGCAAAGTTTTACGCGAATTTAACGAATCTTCACGAATTATAAAGTGCGAAATCGAATTCGTGTTAATTTGTGAAATTCGTGTAAAAGCATTTTCCTTTCGTCTTCATCCGTCCCGCCCTGGCGGGATCCGTGTTCATCCGTGGTTAAAAGCGCTTCTCGCGCTTGTCACCCGCCGTTCCCGCATTTACAGTGGCCGCATGGCCGCCCTGGAAGCGAGCAAACCTTTCCGCAATCTCAATCCCGTTGAGCACGAAGCCTTGCGCAAAATCGCGCAGGATCGGAGTTTTTCCGCCGGGCAACAGATTTTTAAGGAGGGCGACAGCGGCGACGGCATTTATGTCGTCAAGGAAGGCGCGGTGGAAATTTCGGTGGCCATGAGCCAGAATGTCCGCCGTGTTTTTGCCAAACTCGGCCCGGGCGATCTCTTCGGCGAAATGGCCGTGGTTGAACTAAAACCCCGTTCGGCGACAGCCACTGCCTGCGAAAAGTCCCAGGTTTATTTCATCCCCAGGGACGAGATGCTCCAAATGCTGGCCCGCTCGCCCGCGCTTTCGCTGGAATTACTCCGCGAAATCAGCCAGCGCCTGCGCGATTTCAACCGCCGTTATATCGATGAAACCATCCAGGCCGAGCGCCTCGCGGTCATCGGCCGCTTCGCCCGCTCAATTATTCACGACCTCAAAAATCCTTTGAGCATCATCAGCATGAGCGCGGAGTTGATCGCCATGCAGCCAACCAAAACCGGCGCGCGCGAGACCGCGCAGGTTCGTATTCGCAAGCAGGTCGAACGCATCGGCGATCTGATCGGCGATATCCTCGATTTCACCAATGGCGCGCAGCCGCGCACGCTGGTAGGGGACACCAATTACGCCGCCTTCGTCCAGTCCGTCCTCGAGGAAATTCGCCCGGACGCCGAGCTCCGGCGCGTGATCATCGAGGCGCAATCGCCGCCCGCGGTGCTCCTCCCGATGGATCCCAAGCGTCTGCGCCGCGTGTTTCATAATTTGATAAATAATGCCGTGGACGAAATGTCCGGCGGCGGAACACTTTTCGTGCGTCACCGGATTGAGAACGACGACGTGATTACCGAGATCGAAGACACCGGCCACGGCATCGCGCCGGAAATCGCGAGCACACTGTTTGAAGCATTCGCCACTTTCGGCAAAGAGCACGGTACCGGTTTAGGGCTTTCGATTTGCAAAAAAATCATCGAGGACCATAAGGGCCGCATTTGGGCGTGGAACGAACCGGGGCGCGGCGCGGTGTTTTCCTTTGCATTGCCGATGGCAAGTGCTTGAGGAGTTAAATAAGTAACTGGTTAAATCAGTTAAATGAGTTGGAAAAACCTTCGGCTCGATTCACTCATTTAACTTGTTTAACGATTTAACTCATTTAACCGCTTTAACCTTGTCTAACTCCCCCAACCCCTTTAACAAATTCCCGTGAACCGCATCCGGCTTCTACCTGATCATGTGGCCAACCAAATCGCCGCCGGCGAAGTGGTGGAACGCCCTGCCAGCGTGGTCAAGGAGTTGGTGGAAAATGCACTTGATGCCCAGGCGACCCGCGTCACCATCGAAATCCAGGCGGGCGGCCGAAGCCTCGTGCGCGTGACGGACGATGGCATCGGCATGAGCCGCGATGACGCCCTGCTTTCTTTGGAACGCCATGCGACGAGCAAAATCCAGCGCGCGGAAGACCTGGCCGCCATTGCCACGATGGGTTTTCGCGGTGAAGCGCTGCCGAGCATCGCGAGCGTGAGCCGGTTTACGCTGACAACGCGGGAACGCGACGGCGGTTCGCCGGAAGGAACGCAAATCGTCATCAATGGCGGAAAAATCCTGGAAGTGAAAGCCGCGGGCAGCGCGCCGGGGACAACGATCGAGGTGCGCCAGATTTTTTTCAACCTGCCCGCGCGGCGAAAATTTTTGCGTACCGAAGAGACCGAGGCCGCGCACATCCAACATTACCTGACGCTTGCGGCGATGGCGTATCCGGAAGTGGCGTTTACCTTCCAGAAAGATGGCCGCATCGCCTGGCAACTTCCGGCCATCAAAAGCGGCACTGAAATTTCCGAGCGATTGCCCGCGCTGCGCGAGCGCCTGCGCGCGCTCTACGGCGGCGAACAAAAACTTCTCGCCGTCAACTTTACCGGCGCGCTCACCGCCGATGCCGAACCAGACGGAACAGAAAGCTTCGAGACCGCCACCCCCACCCTCTCACCTCTCACCTCTCACCTCTCACCTCTCCGCCTCTGGGGCTTCATCGGCGCGCCCGGCGTCTCGCGCAGCACGCGCGAGGACCAGCATTTATTTGTGAATCGCCGGCCGGTGGAAAATCGCGGGCTGAATTTTGCGCTGCTCGAGGGTTATCACACCGCGCTGATGAAGGGACGTTACCCGGTGTGTTGTTTATTTTTGGAAATGGATCCCGCGGCAGTGGATGTGAACATTCACCCGGCGAAACGCGAGGTTAAATTTCATCGCGAGCGCGAAGTAAGGCAACTGACGGCGCAGGCGGTGCGGGAAACGCTGTTGAAATTTCACGGGACGGGAGTGGAGTCCAAAGTCCAACCCGTCGCGCCGAAGCGAAGCGAAGGCGGAAGTCCAATGCCCAATTTCCCAGCCGCGCCCATCGATGCAATTGGCAAAACAGTTGAAGCCGGTCCGGCGCCGGAGCTGTCAACGCCGTCACTGCCGAAATTTCCACTGCCGCCAAAGCCAACCCCCGAATGGCCAACGCATTCCCCCGAACAGCCGCCTTTGCAGATGGGCTTCACGAAGGCATTCCCAAATCCCTCACTCCCGTCCTCGCCGACGACCCCGACACTGCAATCCACCCCTCTCACCTCTTACCTCTCACCTCTCCCCTCATCCGCCCCTCTCCTCAGCGTGCCGCTCCGTCTCGTGGGCGTCATTGGCCGGCTCTACGTCGTGCTCGAATCGGATCGCGGCCTGGTGCTACTCGATCAGCATGCCGCGCACGAACGGATTCTCTTCGAGCAAATGCTGGATCGCCTCGAGCAAAAGCAGCAGGCGGATTCGCAGAAATTGTTGCTGCCGGAAACGGTCGAGTTGTCCGCGCGCGACGCCAACTTCATTCGCGAACAACTACCTTCCCTAGCGCGGCTCGGTGTGGGCCTGGGCGAATTTGGCGAGCGCACATTTCTGCTCGATGCGCTGCCGCCGTTCGTGAAGGTGTCCGACGCGCGAAAATTCGTCGTGGAATTGGTGGACGAACTCAAAGCCGCCGGCCAGGAGGTGAATTCCCTGCGGCTCGGCGAACATACCGTGGCCAAAACCGTCTGCCGGCACGCGGTGAAGGCGAACGACCCGCTCACCGGCCCGGAACTGGAAAGTCTGGTCAACGATTTGCGCCGTTGCGCGATGCCGTACACGTGCCCGCACGGCCGGCCGACGCTCATTGAAATGAATTTCCGCGAACTTGAAAAAAAATTCGGCCGGACCCAATAATGGCCTTGCGTGAAAAGACCATTCAGTCCATCTTCTCGCGCACTCAGGTTTAATTGCCAAATCCTGGAGCATTTGAAGAAAAACTGTAGCCACGCGGAGCGAGGATTTTTGGCTTTTGGCGAGGCTTTGGCGAAGGAGCAGGTTTGAAAACCCTGTGACTGAGCCAAAACGAAGCCAAAACCCAAAAAGACCGCTCTCCTAGTTTCTCTTCCGTGTGGCTACAGTTTTTCTGAAAATGCTCCGGGCAGGTTGAATCCTCAGTTGAGTTTTCAGAGGCCCGGCAGGCGGGCACAGTCCAGATTTGAAACGCAATAGAGTATGAGCAGTGAACAGCCAATTGAATTGGAAGGAACCATTCAAACGGTTTTGCCGGGCACGATGTTCCGGGTGATGCTGGACAACCAGCACGAAGTCCTCGCCCACATTTCCGGCAAGATGCGCCGGCATTTCGTCCGGCTCACGGTCGGCGACCGCGTGCGGCTGGAGATGTCCCCTTACGATTTGTCCAAGGCTCGAATTACTTATCGGCTACGCTAAATCTGATAACCACAACACCCTTTAACCGTGACATTTTTCTTCTTCTGGGCCGCGGTTGGTTTTGTTGTCGCCACCGTCTTCGCCTCCTTTTTTGAATGGGCACTGCATCGTTTCGTGATGCACCGGCGCGTGACATTTTTTTCCTATCCCTTCGAGCGCCACGCGATGATTCACCATCAAATTTTTAAAGCGGACGAGACTTATCATCTCATCAACGAAGAGGACAAATATACCATTCCGATGGCGTGGTGGAATGGCCCGGCGATTATTGCCGTCGGCATCATTCCGTTTGTGATCGCTGCCGTGTGGCTGAAAAGCTGGGGCATCATCTGCGGCTCGCTGCTGGCCTGCTGCGCGTATTACGGCGCTTACGAATATATGCACTGGTGCATGCACCTCCCGCGCAAACGCTCGGTCGAGCGCTCGGGAATTTTCTTCCGGCTCAACGGCCATCACCTGCTGCACCATCGTTACATGGGAAAAAATTTCAACGTGGTCCTGCCGCTGGCGGATCTTTGCCTGGGCACGCTGCTGCTTCGTTCCAGGGTGCATTTCAAACAAGCCACCGGCCCCTGCGTTCCCGATGTTCAGCCGAAGACTGCGAGCAAGCCCGAACTGGCAACCGTCGCGTAAAAGAAACAGCTATTTCAGATTTTCGGGCGTCCCAATCGAATCATCGCGGCAATTTGGCCGCCAGGACCGACACCTTCTCGATCGATGGCGGCTTCGCCAGCAACTCAGTTGCTTTGGCCATCAATGCGGCCGCCACTTGGCCCTGAAGATGAGCCTGTCGCCCAGCTTCATCCGGAAACGTGTCGAAAATTCCAAACGTGGACGGCCCTAGCCGCAGCGCGTACCAGGTGATCGTTTGCGGTTCAGCCTCAACCAGTGGCAAACCGCCGCGCAGAAAATTTTCCACGTCGGCTTCTTTCCCCGCTTTGGCCTCCAATCGAACAAATAAT
>DASXHY010000059.1:0-7984 GCA_036488095.1 Verrucomicrobiia bacterium
GCTCGTGTCGGGCATCGTGCTGTTCACCTTCAATCACGCCCCGTACTTCGGCAGCATTCCGCTCTGGCTCACCGGCACGATCATCGGGCGCGATTTATTTTTACTCATGGGATGGGCGGTCATTCAAATGACCGTCGGCAAAGTCAAAGTGCGGCCGCGAATCCTCGGCAAAGTCGCGACCGTCCTGCAAATGATCTGCATCGTTTGGATTTTGCTTCATTGGGACGCGTTGCTGCGACTTGCCTGGTATACCGCGTGGACGTATGCCGCCGCGATTTGCACCGGCATTTCAGGACTGCTGTACGTGCGCGACGGAATGAAACAATTGGCTTCCCACCCGACCAGTTCGGCGACCACCATCCCGCCGGGGCGCGATCAATAAACCAAAAGCGACTTACTGAAGTTAAAACATTATGCCAACAAAATTTGAATTGAAATTGAAAGAAGGCGATATCGCGCCGGGCTTTTCGGCGATGACCAACGGCGGCGGAAAAATTTCGCTCGCGGACCTCAAGGGAAAGAATGTGATCCTTTATTTTTATCCCAAGGACGACACCTCCGGCTGCACCAAAGAGGCTTGCGGGTTTCGCGATGAGTTTGCGGAATTCAAAAAACGCGGCGCGGTAATCCTGGGCGTCAGCCCGGATTCAGTGAAGTCGCACGACAAATTCGTGAAAAAGTACAACCTGCCATTCACATTGTTGGCCGACGAAGACAAAAAAATCGTGGAGGCATACGGAGTTTGGGGGCAGAAAGTTTTTTGGGGCCGCAAGTATATGGGCGTGTACCGCGTCACATTTCTCATCGGACCGGATAGCCGGATTAAGAAGATCTGGCCAGACGTAAAACCCGAGGAGCATGTGAAAGAAGTGCTCGTGGCGCTGGGATAGAAGCCGACAAAAGTTCCAAGCACCAAACACCAAGCACCAGAGAAGCTCCAAGACTCAAGCTCCAATTCCGGACTGACGTTCTCGCGCCGTTTTGAAGTTTGGAATTTCTCTGGAGCTTGGATATTGGACGCTTGGAGCTTTTCACGTTCGCCTAATCCCCATTTGACACACGCCCCATCCGCCTCTATAAAACACCGCATCAAATTGAACCAAAAACATTAACGCTCAGAAAATTATGGCAATATCCGTTGGCAGTAAAGCACCCGATTTCACCCTCAAATCCAAACAGGCATCCGGTCTCGTGGATGTGACGCTCAGCAAGAACTTCGGGAGCAAAAACACCGTCGTCCTCTTCTTCCCGCTCGCCTTCACCAGTGTTTGCACGAAGGAAATGTGCGACCTCACGGCCGGCTTGAATGCCTATTCCGGCATGGGCGCCGAGGTCATCGGCGTCAGCGTGGACAGCCCGTTCGCCCAGGAAGCGTGGGCGCAGAAGGAAAAAATCGGCATCACGCTGGCCAGCGATTTGAACAAGGAAGTGATCAAGAAATACGACGTGGTTTTCCCGATGCTCGCCGGCGTCGGCGATACAGCCGCGCGCTCTGCCTTCGTCATTGATAAAAACGGCGTGGTGCAATACAGCGAACAGACCCCCACGCCGAAAGATCTGCCGAACTTCGAGGCGATTAAAACCACGCTCGGCAAGTTGAAGTAATCATCGAAAGAATCTAAAAGCGAAAGGACGCGATCATGTCGCGTCCTTTTTCTTTCTTTCCTTGTAGGAGACGAGGTGACGAGTCTCTAATTATTCTTTTCAAGTGGACGAAATCAGGGACTCGTCACCTCGTCTCCTGCTTTTTGAACAGGCTGTTAGTTTTGCGCTTTCGTTCCTTCGCGCCTTCGCGTTAAATTCTTTGGTTCAAGAATTCGGCTGCGCCGCCGGCGCACCACTCCATTCAGCCATTGGCCGCACACTGTGACAAAACGGGCAGGCCGTCACGGTATACTGCGTGTTGCAATGCGGGCAAATCCCCTGCGTCAGGAACGTATCAAAGAGCCTCCGGCAGCGGCTGCAGCCCCAATATTCTCCCACCGGCGGCGAAGTGTGGCAAACCGGGCACGAGAATTCCGGCCGGCGCGGCGCTTTTTCCAATCGCCCCAAAGCCAGCGCCTGTTGCAACCCCCGCCAGCAATTCAGCGCAACGAAAGTATCTAAAATTCCAAACCAGACCGCCGAACCTGTATCGCCTGCAAAAAAGATCAACACGACGATCACTCCCGCTCCCGCCACGCCCACAAATCCAACGATGCTGGCAATCAAAAGACTATTGGCGCGCCCGAACATGAACCAGAGCAATGAACGAAGAATCTGTCCGCCGTCCAACGGGAAGACCGGAATCATGTTGAAAATGAACAGGCCCAGGTTGACTGCCCAAATCGTTTGAAGAAACTGGTCGGCATCCGGATGACTCTGCGGCCAGCCCAATAAATGGCTGCATAGCCAGAAGACAGAGAAAACTGGAACGAGGGCCACATTGACGAGCGGCCCGGCGGCGATGCTCCACAGCATGGCGCCGGGTCTTTGTGGCGGCGCGACATACGCGACACCTCCCAGAGGCCAGAGGATGATTTGATTTGCCTGCCCGCCCACCTGCCGGCACGCCAGCGCATGCCCGAACTCATGCATCAGCACGATTGAAAACAGCCCCAGATATTCAATCACATACCAGACCGGTGAATGATACTCGCGGTAATGCAGGAATTCGATTCTGAGAACCGCGATTATAATCCAGGACCAATGTAGATAAACATCGATCCCAAGAAACCGGAATATGCGAATTGAGCCTTGCCGAGTGGGCATCCAGATTTATGACACGCAGCGAGAGATTAAACAAGCCTCTCGTCCTGAAAAAGAGTAGCGCAGGTTGGTAACCTGCTGTATCGCCGACTGCTAGTCGGCGAGGCGTAATCTGGTCCCGCAGCATCACCCAAACACTCCCAAAATGGCCCACGGTTTGCTTATCTCAAGCCATGCATCCGATCACGTTTATTGCTTTATTGGAAGAAATGGTCGATCTCAAGGTCCAGCAACAGACCGAGGCGCATCTGAAGACCACCCCGGAAGTCGCCGCCGTGCTGCACCAGAAACGCGAGACCGACCGCCGCCGCCTCGATCAAATCCGCGCCGAGATGATCCGGATTTTGACGGCCTGAGCGAATCGGAGCGCGAATCGCGAACCGGGCTTCAACCATTCCGCCAGGTTTTGGACTGCGGCGGCCCTCCGCCGCTTTCTTACCCCGGAACGCTTTAAAATGGAGTGCGTCCCCTCCTGGGGCGGCAACCTTTCCAGCCGTAGATCGATATCCCACAATTTGCCTTCGCCCTCGCTGCATCCGGGACGGACGCACTCCACCTCGTTGTTCACTTGACGTCACTTCACCGGATGTCCACTGTTTTCACCCGCGAACCGGGTGTATATTCGGTTCCAAGATTTATGAACCAAGACCTGTTTAAGACGCTACAATCCTTTGACCTTGGAAATGGCCAGCAAGGCTCCTTTTATTCTTTGCCGCAGCTCGAAAAAGCCGGCGTCGGGCCCATCTCGAAACTGCCCGTATCCATCCGCATCGTGCTCGAATCCGTGCTGCGCAATTGCGACGGCAAAAAGGTTTGCGAAGCGAGTGTTCGCCAACTGGCAAATTGGCAGCCGAACGCGCCGCGCACGGAGGAAATCCCGTTCGTGGTCGCGCGGATTGTTTTGCAGGATTTTACCGGGGTGCCGCTGTTGGTGGACCTGGCGGCGATGCGTTCGGCGGTAGCCAAGCTGGGCAAGAATCCCAAAATCATCGAGCCGCTCGTGCCGGTGGATTTGGTCGTGGACCATTCCGTGCAGGTGGATTTTGCCGGCACCGCGGATGCCCTGCGCAAAAACCTCGAAATTGAATTCCAACGGAACCGCGAGCGTTACCAATTCCTCAAATGGGGCATGCAGGCCTTCGACACGTTCAAAGTCGTTCCGCCCGGCATCGGCATCGTGCATCAGGTCAACCTGGAGTATCTCGCCAAAGGCGTCCTGTCCGCTCCCTCAACTCTCAACTCTCAACCCTCAACTGTCTTCTACCCCGACACCCTCGTCGGCACGGACTCGCACACCACCATGATCAACGGCATCGGCGTGGTCGGCTGGGGCGTGGGCGGCATCGAAGCCGAGGCCGGGATGCTCGGCCAGCCGGTTTATTTTCTGACGCCGGACGTCGTCGGCGTGTACCTGACCGGCGCATTGCGCGAAGGCGTCACGGCCACGGACCTCGCGCTGACCGTCACGCAAATGCTCCGCAAGGCGAAGGTGGTGGGTAAATTCGTCGAATTTTTCGGTCCCGGCGCAAAGGCGTTGCCCGTGGTCGATCGCGCGACCATCGCGAATATGGCACCCGAGTACGGCGCGACGATGGGCTTTTTCCCGGTCGATGAAGAGTGCGTGAATTACCTGCGCGCCACTGGCCGCAGCGAGGAGCATTGCAAGTTGTATGAAAATTATTACCGTGCGCAAGGGCTGTGGGGCATTCCGCAAAAGGGACAGATCAATTATTCCCAAACACTCGAGCTCGATTTAGCCAGCGTGGTGCCGAGCGTTGCGGGGCCAAAACGGCCGCAGGACCGCATCGAGCTGCCCAAACTCAAGCATGAATTCGTCACCGCGTTTTCCAAACCGGTCACCGAGAGCGGGTTTGGAAAATCGAGCGAAGATCTGAACAAAACATTTTCTGTTTCGAATCATGGAAGCGCGTTCGCTCCCGGCGGCGGCAGCCAGGAACCGGTTTCCTATGCCGAAGCAGCGTTGCGCGATATCAATCCCGGCACCGAACGGGAAATGGCAAACAATCGCCCCACGCCCGACACGGTTCCCGGACGCACATCGGGTCACGGCGGCAATATTCAACACGGCTCGGTAGTGATTGCCGCAATTACGAGTTGCACGAATACGAGCAATCCCTCGGTCATGCTCGCCGCCGGTTTGCTCGCAAAAAAAGCCGTCGAACACGGCCTGCACGTGAATCCCATCGTGAAAACGTCGCTCGCGCCCGGCTCGCGCGTGGTCAGCGATTACCTCGACAAAGCTGGTTTGCAAAAATATCTCGATCAATTGGGATTTAACCTCGTGGGTTACGGTTGTACGACGTGCATCGGAAATTCCGGCCCGTTGCCGGCGCCAATTGATGAAGCCATCAGCAAGCACGATTTGGTCGCCGCGTCCGTGCTGTCCGGAAATCGCAATTTCGAGGCGCGCGTGCATCAGAGTATTAAAGCGAATTTTCTGATGTCGCCGCCGCTCGTGGTCGCCTTCGCGCTGGCAGGCCGCGTGAATATTGACATGACCCATGAGCCGCTGGGCAAAGGGAAGAACGGCCAGGACGTTTACCTGAAGGATATTTGGCCGACCTTGCAGGAAGTTCGCGACCAGATGCAAAGCGCGTTGAAGCCGGAAGTGTTCCGGAAATTGTATCGTGATTTTGCCGAACAGAACCCCAAGTGGAACGAAATTCCGGCAAGCGCCGGCGACGTTTACAAGTGGGACGAGAAAAGCACCTACATCCAGGAGCCGCCGTTCTTCACTCAGTTCAGCCTGCAAACCAGCCAGATCAAGGAAATCAGCGGGGCGCGTCCACTGGCCGTTTTTGGCGACAGCGTCACAACCGACCACATTTCGCCAGCCGGCAGCATCAAGAAGACTTCGCCCGCGGGCAAATATCTGGTCGATCACGGCGTGACCTTTGAGGATTTCAACAGCTACGGCTCGCGGCGCGGCAACGATCGGGTGATGACCCGCGGCACGTTTGCCAACGTGCGGATTAAAAACCTCATGGTTCCCGGCACCGAAGGCGGCGTGACGAAACATCAGCCCAGCGGCGAGCAAATGAGCATTTACGACGCCGCGATGAGATATGCCGAACACAAAACGCCGTTGATTGTAATCGCGGGCCAGGAATACGGCACCGGCAGCTCGCGCGATTGGGCGGCGAAAGGCACGGCGTTGCTCGGCGTGAAAGCGGTCGTCGCGCAAAGCTTCGAGCGCATCCATCGTTCGAACCTCGTTGGCATGGGTGTGTTGCCCCTGCAATTCAAGGAAGGTACCACCGCGCAAACGCTGAAATTGGACGGCACCGAAATTTTTGACCTGCTCGGGCTGGGCTCAAATTTGAAACCGCAGCAGGACCTGACCCTGCGCATTAAACGCGCCGGCGGCCAGGCGGACGACGTGCCCGTCCGTTGCCGCATCGATACGCCTATTGAAATCGATTACTACCAGCACGGCGGCATTTTGCCATTCGTCTTGAGGCAATTGGTGGCGAAGGCATAGTTGTGGATCACGTCCTGGAAACCGCCTGCAAGATCATCCGGCAGGCCGACCGCGACCATCCGGCGGACACGGTTTTGCGCGAGACGTTCAAACGTCTGCGCGTGTTCAACCCGGACGAAACGCGCGAGATCAGCAACACGGTGTTCACTTATTTCCGCTGGCTCGGATTTCTGACGCCCGAGAGCAACACTCATGCGCAAGTGCAAGAGGCCTTTGATCTGGCTGCGCAATTTCAGCAAGACCCGTTTTCGTTCACTCCCGAGCAGCTTCGCTCCCAGGCCGTCCCCGATTGGGCTGGCGCCGTAGTCGAAGCCGCGGACGATTGGTTTCGCACTCTGCAACGCCCGCCGAATCTCTGGCTTCGCGCCCGGCGAGGGCAGGGGACCGCGCTCGCCAACAAGCTCGGCAATGCCGAGCCGCGCATTTTGCCGGACGCCGTGCTTTATCAAGGCGCCGAAGACCTGTTCCGCACGCCGGAATTTCACGCGGGCGAATTCGAGTTGCAGGACATCAGTTCGCAAGCCGTGAGTTTGATCTGCGATCCGCAGCCGGCCAGCACCTGGTGGGACGCCTGCGCTGGCGAAGGCGGCAAGCTTTTGCACCTGTCCGAACTGATGCTAAACAAAGGGCTGATTTGGGCGAGCGACCGCGCCGAGTGGCGGTTGAAACATTTGAAACGCCGGACCGCCCGGGCGAAGGCGTTCAACTACCGCGCGGCGCTCTGGAACGGCGGCGCGAAATTGCCCACCAAAACCAAATTCGACGGCGTGCTCGTGGATGCTCCGTGCAGCGGCATCGGCACCTGGCAACGCAATTCTCACGCGCGCTGGACCACAACGCCCGACGACGTCAACGAACTCGCGGCGGTCCAGAAGCAACTGCTCGCGAACGTCGCGCCGTCGGTAAAGCCGGGCGGGAAATTGGTTTACTCGGTATGCACATTGGCGAAGCTGGAAACCATTGAAGTCGTGGAATCGTTCGAAAAACAATTCCCGGATTTCAAGCCTATCGAAGTCATCAATCCCCTCAAGCCCGACGCGCCCACGTCAGCCCGGACGTGGATTTGGCCGCAGGACAGCGGCGGCAACGGGATGTTCATCGCCTCGTGGCGCCGAGTGTAGCAGCAGACGTAAGGAGGCTCGATATTTCGCATTGCGTGTTCCGTTTTCACGCAACACGCAATACGTAACATGCAGCGCTTGAATGAGCCTTACGTCGGCTCCTACAAAGGCCTTGGAAAAGGCGTCCGCATGCTACACCGCCAGTTTTTTCTGCACCGCATCCGCGATTGTGTTCACGCTGTACAAAATTTCCTTCGCGGCGGCGGGATCGGGGATTTTCACGCCGAAGTTTTTGTCGAGGCCGACGACCAATTGCAGCGCGTCCACGGAATCGAGGCCGAGGCCGCCCGGGCCAAACAGCGGCAGATCGTCCGTGATTTCGGCGGCTGTCACTTGCAGCATGAGGTTGTCGACCATCATCGCCTTGATGCGTTCTTTCAGAGCTGTTGCGTCTTCCATTTTAGTTAGAGGATTCCACCGTCGATTTTGAGAGTTGAGCCTGTGATGTACGCCGCTTCCGGGCAAGCCAGGAATCGGACCGCCGCCGCGACTTCTTCGGGTTTGCCGAAGCGCCGCATCGGGATCCGGCTCTGCGCCTGTTTGCGTTCTTCAGGATTCATTCCGCCAATGGTATCGGTTTCAATAAATCCCGGACATAAGGCATTCACCGTAA
>DASXHY010000116.1:0-3573 GCA_036488095.1 Verrucomicrobiia bacterium
CCGGCGCATCTTTTCATTACTACCATTACAATCGCCGAAGTATGGCACGGCTTTCATTGCTTGGAACCAAACCATCTCGATTACGATCGCATCAGAAAATTCGCAACCGAACTGCCGCGGAAATATCGCGTGCTGAACTTCGATGCCCGCGCGGCGGCGATTTGGGGAGAAATGACCGCCCGCGCGACCGGGCCGCTACCCCTGCGCGACTCGCTCATCGCCGCCATCGTACGTTCACGCGGCTGCCGAATCGTAACGCGCGACAGCGCGCCATTTGAGCGACTGAACTGCAAAGTTGTGAATCCTTGGAAATAACACCCTATCACGTTCTCTCTCTCAAACAAATTCAGTCATGGCCGAACCCACCTCAGTTGCCGCTCGATTCCGACAATTTCGAGAGCGCGACGGCCTTTCAGAGAATGAGGCTTCCAGGCAGATGGGTATTTCACCGTCGTGTCTTTGGGACATCGAAAGTTTCGAGGGTGATCTTCTACAGGGCTATTCACCGATCGAACTACGGAAATTTTGTCGAGTTCTCGGCATCCATCCCAATGAATTGTTTGGCGTCGAGAATAAAGAGCCGCCAGTTTCAGCGCCGGAATTGGTGCGCTTGATTCAAGAGCAATGCGAACTACGCGGAATGACGTTGGAGCAGTTTGAAGATGTGGTTGGCTGGCAATTGAGCGCGGGCATCGAATCGCCAGAAAAATTGCTTGAGGGCATGACCATTGATGGTTTGCAGTGGCTTTGTAAGGAACTAGGTGTTGATTGGCATCGGGTGATTTAAATTGAGGTATTCATAAAGTTCCGGTTGTTGTTGTAAGACTCATTTGCCAGACCCCTTAGTTTGCGCTAAGAGTTTCACATGGGAATCACTCTCAAAGACCTCTCCGACCGCTATCGCGTTTGCGACGGCAAAAAATTTCGCCTGAAGGATTTCGAGGCGGACGACACCTGGAAATTGAAATCCAAGGAGCACGCCAATGAGTTGCTTGAGCACAGCCTCGAACGTCTCGCCGAAATGCAGGGCCGTCTCTACGCCCAAAACGAATGGGCGCTGCTCCTGATTTTTCAGGCGATGGACGCCGCCGGCAAGGACGGCACCATCAAACACGTCATGTCCGGCGTCAATCCGCAGGGCTGCGAGGTCTATTCCTTCAAGGCTCCGTCCAATGAGGAACTCGATCACGATTTTCTCTGGCGCTGTGCCAAGCGTCTGCCCGAGCGCGGCCGCATCGGCATTTTTAATCGCTCTTACTACGAGGAAACGCTCGTCGTGCGCATCCACAAGGAATTCCTCGAAAAACAAAAGCTGCCGCCGAAGCTTGTCACCAAGCACATCTGGAAAGAGCGCTTCGAAGATATTGCGTCGTTCGAACGTTACATGTCGCGCAACGGCATTGTCGTGCGGAAATTTTTTCTCAACGTCTCGCGGCAGGAGCAGAAGGATCGTTTCCTGCGGCGCCTCGATGACCCGTCCCGGAATTGGAAATTCTCCGCCGCCGACATCCACGAGCGCCAATACTGGCCGCAATACATGGAGGCCTACCAGGACACCATTTGCCACACCGCCACGGAAGCCGCGCCTTGGTACGTCGTGCCCGCCGACCACAAATGGTTCACGCGATTGATCGTCGCGTCCGTCGTTGTGGAAACGCTCGATTCCCTCAAGCTCAAATTTCCGAAAGTCAGTCCCGAAATTCGCAAAGAATTCGCCGCCGCCCGCGCCTCTTTAATGAAAGAGAAGTGATGCTTCAACCAACTGCCGGCGGAAACACGTTGTAGGCTGGGCCGTATTGCGCGAAGTAATAAAGCGAATACGCGCGTTTGAACGCAATCACCGGCAGCAACAACACTGTGCCGATATAAGGAATCGCCATCACACAACCCGCAATGCAACACGTCACAAGCACTGCGGCCAGGACCAGTGCTCCGAGGCCGATTGTGATGACGATTTGAAATAGAATATACAGCGCGAACTGGCCCGCGTGCGCGCCGAGCAATTTGAGAAATTCCCGCCACGCGTCCATGCATCGGCTCCCGCGCAAATACATGATCGGCACCACAAAATCCATCGTCAGCTTGCGCGCCACGGCGAAGCAAATGCTGACGGCCATGATGACCATCCAAATCGCGATCATTGCCATGATGCCGCCGAAGTTCCAGGAATCGTGAGTAAACATCTTGAACCCCGCGATGCCGATCAGCACGAGCAAAGGCAGCGTCACCGCCATCCCGATGAGCCCGAGCACGATGCGAAACCAGAATAAGCTGTTGGCCGCGTTGGAAAAGCGATTCCACGGTTCGCGCACCTCGGCGCGGTTGAGCGCCACACAATGCAGGAACATGAATTTCCCCCGGCTATTCAGCCACATTAAGAGCAGGCACAGCGCCAGGATCGCGGCGAGTACAAAAATCGCCACCGGCAAAATCCAGTAGAGATTCTCCCGCACCACGGCGCGCATGTGTTCGAATTGTTGGTGAATGTCTCCGCCGTGCCGGTTGGAACTGGAGCCGCTGTTGAAATTGCCGCTGAATCCCCGCTCGCCCAGGCCTGCCAGCCACGCGCAGAAACCGATGGTGAACCACTTGCCCAAATCAAACGGTCGAAATAACAACACCCGCACCCGTTCGATTGCCAGCCCGATGGGATCGGTGACGCTGATGCGCTCCATGGTCGGCACGTTATGCCCACGAGCCGCGCCTGGAAAGAACTTTTTAGAGCTTTAACCTGAATCCAACCCGATTCAGCCCCGCAGTCACCGCGAGCAGCAGAACGCCGCAGCCGGCGGACCGCGCAACCGCCCCCGCCAGAGTGTGTTCCGCCAGGCCGCCGTACCAGTCGCCCAAATGGACCAGATCGAGGACGGATTCCATCATCTCGGAGAGAAGATACGCGAGCAGCACATTTTGCCCCGCGATGGCCAGTGGTCGCGCCGTTTTCGCAAGAGCGCTTTGCGCACGGACATCCGCCCACAAATAAAATAAAAGCCACAACACCGCCGTGACGCCTGAAGACCACAAGCACCACGAAGGGGTCGCGTTGTTTTTGCTGATGCCATAAAGACCGTTCACGAGCATCGCGGCAAACGCAAATCCGCCCACAAACCACAGTGTAAATTTAATTCTCGAACCGTGCGTGCGCGTGTCCGGCGTCACGAGAATGGAGCCGAGCAACAATCCCGCGACGGTGATGGCTGCCTGCGAGCCAAGCGTCCCGCCAAAATCAACAATGCGGGCCGGCGCGAAGTTATCGAAAAAACCGTTCCGATCCGCCGCATAAAAGCAGGTCATCAACGCGATACAGGCCAACAGCGCCGTGCGATTGGTGCGAAAGACCAGGTAAAGAACCGAAGCGGCCAGGTAAGCCCAACCAATCAGCCCGAGAATCCCATACCAGCTCGTGCTAATGGAAAACGGCGACAGCCTGAGAATGTGCTGGCCTTTGTGCCCCCTGAAAACCAGCGCCAGCCAAACGAGCGCGATTATTCCAAGGCAGCGCAAAACAATCGTGACACCTTTGAAAACACGCTCGCGTTTCGGTGCAGCGTTTTTGCCCGGTGCTGAGATTGA
>DASXHY010000152.1:0-5660 GCA_036488095.1 Verrucomicrobiia bacterium
GGATAAGGCCGTTTGCCTTCGAGCGATTCGATAAGACCCGTTTCCTCGCCGCAGATGTAAGCGCCCGCGCCGCGATGGACGTGGATCTCGAGGTCGTAACCGCTGCCCAGAATATTTTTGCCAAGAAAATTTTTTGCGCGCGCTTCCTGCAACGCTTTGATCAGGAGCTTCGCTCCCTCCGGCATTTCGCCACGAATATAAATATACGCCAGGTGAACATCGTTCGCGAAACACGAGATGATCATGCCTTCGATCAATTGATGCGGGTCCTTGTGGATGATCTGACGGTCCTTGAACGTGCCCGGCTCGGATTCGTCCGCATTGCAAATCAAATAAATCGGTTTGCCGCTGCGCCGGTCGACAAAGCTCCACTTGAGTCCGCAGGAAAAACCGGCGCCGCCGCGCCCGCGCAGACCGGAGGCTTTCACGTCATCGCGAATCTGCTCCGGGCCGGACATTTTTTTGCCGTCGGGCAAGTCCCTGGGCTGAATTGCCAGCGCTTTCTTGAGCGATTCGTAGCCTCCGTGGCGCAAATAGCAATCGATGTCCGGAGTGTAACCGGGCTGATCGGCGTATTTGAGAATTAATTTAAATTCTTGCGGCATGGTGATGCTATGAAACGTGAAACGGTAAGTTGATTGCTACGTCCGTCCCTACCCCGGCCCAATGACTCGCAGTCCCGCAGGGACGAAAGACAATAGCCCATGGCTTTAGCCATGGGTAATGGTTGGGAACGAACCAAGTCCCGAAGGGACGGCAGAATATTTTGGCGAAATTTCTGTCGCCCCTGCGGGGCTTGGATTGCTTTTGTGGCGCTAACCCACGGTTGAAACCGTGGGCTATTGTCTGTCGTCCCTTCGGGACTGAACGGCCCAAGGTTTGCCGGCTTGACTGGCGAATGAAACCCTTTAGTTTACCGGACGCTCCGGCTTGCCCGATGGTGTAACGGTAGCACAAGTGACTCTGAATCACTTTGTCATGGTTCAAATCCATGTCGGGCAGCCAATTCACTTCGTCCCCTCCATTTTCAATTTTTTCCTGGCTTTCAATACGCGTTCGATGTGCGGTATATGCGCGACGTCTTTATCGCGCATAATGGCCTTCTTGCTCTTTAAGATGCGTGCCAACGGAAGGACTTTTACTTTTAAGCCTTCCATCGTGAATGTCAGGGCGTGGCGATATTCTGCGGCGAAACTTTTCAGCCCGGTGACCTCGAACAGAAAATTGACGACTTTTCCGTCTCCGAGAATATAGAGGGTTTGCGACATGGCACTGCCGCCCTGGCTGCGAATAATATTCCACAGTCGCATATATTGCCTCGTCGGCAGATCAATCCAAATATCGGTATCCATCGTATTCAACATAACGCCTTGATAAACGGCAGCGGTCATCCCTACCACTTGAAACCTGATTTTTTCCTTTCCCAATGACTGTATAAGCCGAGCGAGCGGAGATTTTCGTCGTGCATTCGGAGCCGTTCCTCTGGAGTGGCCGCGAGCCCTTGCGCGAGCAGCACCTTTTCTTTTAGCGTCATGCCTCGCATGTGCTTCAGCTTTTCGTATACCTTTGGCCAATCTTTGAGTCTTGTTTTCATCTTTGCGGTTCTTTGCCATTGGCACAGTTATTTGCACTGCCCAACAATCTCATCCGCCTTCGCGTTGCTCACGCCTTCGTGAAATGCGTCGTTGCACATCATCACCGGCGCGGTGCCGCAACTGGCGAGACATTCGACGAATTCGACCGTGAACTTTCCGTCCTTCGTCGTTTGCGGGCCGTGCGCGTGCGCGTCGAGGCCCAGCTTCTCGCAAAAATGTTTGTGCAATTGATGCGAACCGCCCAGCGCGCAGGGCAGCGTGCGGCAAATCTTGATCTGAAATTTGCCCATCGGCTGCGCGCGAAACATCGGGTAGAACGTGACCAACTCGTAAATATTGATCGGCTGCAATCCCAGCTTTTTCGCCGTCCATTCCACGGCATCCTGCGAAATCCAGCCGAATTGCTCCTGGATGGCGTGCAACACCATGAGCGATGCGCTGCGTTTCACCGGGTAATGAGTGATCAACTCGTCAATCGCTGCCTCGAGCGCTGCCGGCACGGCAAAGCCGGGCTGCCGCTGGAGCGGGTCGGGAATGGATTCGGTGATGGTAGCATTCATCGAAAAGCTCCAAATTCCAAGATCCAAGCTCCAGAGAACATCCAAGAACCAAACTTCAAAGAATGCGTCAGGCGCTCGCAAGACATTGGAGCTTGGACGTTGGCGCTTCTCTGGAGCTTGGATGTTGGTGCTTGGAGCTTTTTCATCTGTCGCACTCTCCCATCACAAAATCAAAAGAACCCAAAATGGCCGTGATATCACTGACCATGTGTCCGGGCAACAGTCGCGACAAAATGCTCAGATTCACGAACGAAGGCGCGCGTATCTTCATGCGATACGGCGTGCCGCCGCCTTTGCTGTTGATGTAAAAGCCGAGTTCACCCTTCGGATTTTCCGCGCTGAAATAAACTTCGCCGGCTGGCGCATTCACGCCCTGGGTCACGTTGATGAAATGATGGATCAACTCCTCCATCTTCGTCAGCACGCGTTCCTTGGGCGGCAAAATGATTTTCATGTCCGGCACATTCACCGGGCCGCCGGGCAGTTTGTCCAGGCATTGACGCAAAATCTTCACGCTCTGGCGCATTTCCTCGATGCGAATCAAATACCGATCGTAGGCATCGCCAGCCGAACCATAAGGGACCTCGAATTCGAGCTGGTCGTAAACGAGATAGGGATGCGCCTTGCGCAAATCGAAATCGACATTGCTGCCGCGCAGGTTTGGGCCGGTAAGACCGTAATCAATCGCTTCTTCGCGCGACACGACGCCCACGCCCTGGGTGCGATCGACGAAGATTTTGTTGCGCGTGAAAAACGTCTCGGTCTCGTCGAAATTCACCACCACTTCATCGAGGAACTTGCGGCATTGCTCGACCCAGCCGGGCGGTAAATCGCGCGAGAGCCCGCCGATGCGCGTGTATCTCGTGGTGAACCGCGCGCCCGTAAGCGATTCGCACAGGTTGTAAATTTTTTCGCGCTCCGTGAACGTGTGCAGGAAAACCGTGATGGCGCCGATGTCCAGCGCGAAGGCGCCGATGCCCAGCAGATGCGAGGAAATGCGCGCAAGTTCGCAGCAAATCACGCGGATGAACTGGCAGCGCGGCGGCAATTGCTTGTCAATGCCCATCAGTTTCTCGACCGCTAGGGCGTAGGCGACATTGTTGGCGAGCGGCGCGAGGTAATCCAGCCGATCCGTGTAAGGGATGAACTGGGTGTAGGTCATGTTCTCGGCGATTTTTTCATCGCCGCGATGCAAATACCCAATGTCCGGCGCCGCCTTGGTGATGATTTCGCCATCCAGCTCGAGTACGATGCGCAACACGCCGTGCGTGGCGGGATGCGATGGCCCCATATTAAGTACCATCTTCTCGCCCTGCATGTCCTGCAATTCATCGGTCGCCGCTGCTACGCGCGCGGCAGGCTCTTGAATTTGTATGTCGCGTGTTTCGGGCATGCTACTTGTGCAGAAGTTTAAAAATTACAAACCCGGTGATAGCCAGGATGATCAAAAATGTGATCGTTCTGACTAAGATTGGGTTGCCGTCGCTGGTGGCACTGAAGCTCTCAGACTGCTGCTCGCGTAAATCACCTTCAATTTTTTCCACGTACGATTTTGCATCCGCCAAGCCGGCTTGCGGCAATATCCGACGAACCATTTTTATTGCTGCGATCTTGCGACCCGAGAACAAAGCGGATTTGATCGCGTCCCACTGCTCGTCTCGGCACGTCAAAGTCAGATTTGGTGAAATTACGATGCTTGGCATGTTATTTCTTCGACTCAATCGGCCCCGGCCCCTTGCCCTCGCCGTGCGCCTCTTTGATATCCGCGCGCCTTTCCACGCGATTCGTCGTCGTCAGCGAATCCGCGTCGCGTTCGGTGATTTTTCCTTCATCAAAAGCAGCGCATCGTTCCAGCGCCTCCTGCTTCCATGCCGCATCAATTTCCGGCGATCCCGTTTCGCTTTCCAGACTAACGAGCAATCGGCGGACAAGGCTCGCCCGCTCGCGGGTCGGTAGCGAGAGGGCTTCGATAAAAACATGTTCCGTGGCTGCGCTCATAAATTTATTTCTTCGGCTCAATCGGCCCCGGCCCAAAGCCTTGGCCGTGCGCCTCTTTGATATCCGCGCGTCGCTCGACGCGGTTCGTGGTCGCCAGCGCGTCAGTTTCGGGAATGCG
The DNA here is from genome assembly GCA_036488095.1 of Verrucomicrobiia bacterium. Classification (GTDB taxonomy): domain Bacteria; phylum Verrucomicrobiota; class Verrucomicrobiia; order Limisphaerales; family DASXHY01; genus DASXHY01. The sequence continues at coordinate 4,272 of DASXHY010000152.1, forward strand.
CACGCGGGGTTCCCGCGCGATAGTGTCTTTCCCGCCGGCAATCGTCACGAACGGCCCGCCCGCCATGGGTGTTGTGCTGGTGAACGCGACTTCCGGCAGGTCGCTGGGCTTGCCTGCGAGTGGAAAATCCTTTCGTAACGGAAAGTAAGGATACCCTTCCCACATCAAAATCCGCCGCAAATCCGGATGCCCGCGAAACCGCACGCCCATCATGTCATAAATCTCTCGCTCGTGCCAATCCGCTGTGCGCCAAACAGTTGTAACAGTCGGCAACTCGCTCTTTTCCTCGCTCACGCTTGTCTTCAGACGCAAATGGCAGCGATGCCCATAGCCGTAAAGGTGATAAACCAGCGTCCAGCGCGGATCCTCGCCGTAATTATCAATACTCGTGATATCCACGAGGAAATCGAACCCGAGTTCTTTTTTAACAAAGGCGCAGACTTCGCCAATTCGTTCGGCGTCCGCCAGCCTTAACGTGAATTCGCCGCGAAACTCCACCGCTTCGGAGAGAACGTCTCCGAATTTCGATTTAAGCTGGGTTGCAAGTTCGCCCGAATTCATCGTGAGAGAATCCCCGGATTATGCGAATGAACGCCGATTGCGGGTAGGGCGCGTCACTCCGTGCGCGCCGCAGGTTCCGCATCCCGTAGCGGCGCGCACGGAGTGACGCGCCCTACCACTCAAATCCCATTCGTGTTTATTCGCGTTCATTCGTGGTTACGCTGCCACCTTCTTCTGCGTGGCAATCACCGGCTCTTTGGCCACCTTGTTTTGCAGCCGGATCAACGCGTCCAGCAGCGCTTCCGGGCGCGGCGGGCAGCCCGCCACATAAACATCTACCGGCAAAATCCGGTCCACGCCCTGTAGCACCGCGTAGCTACGATACATCCCACCCGTCGAAGCACACGCGCCCATCGCAATGACCCACTTAGGGTCAGCCATTTGGTCGTAAATCCGTTTCACCGCCAGCGCCATCTTGTACGTGACCGTCCCAGCCACGATCATCACATCCGATTGCCGGGGCGAGAACCGCATGACCTCCGCTCCGAACCTTGAGATATCGAACCGGCTGGCGCCAGCGGCCATTAATTCAATAGCGCAGCAAGCCAGCCCCATAGGCATAGGCCAAAGAGAGTTTTTGCGGCCCCAATTGGCGCGCGAATCGAGACCTTTTCGGAACCATTCGATCGCCGCAGATCGTTGAGTGACAACGACATCGCCTTCTACTTTCGAGTTATAGCCGATTTCCCTGTTCGTTTGCATGATCGGGTGCCCGGAGCACGGGTTTTCGCTCCGTGGCTGCAACCTAAGCACGCTTTAAAAAGCAGGCAAGTTGAATTTGTGAAATTTTTCACAAAGTCGAATATCCCGAGGTTTTTCCCAGTCCAA
>DASXHY010000154.1:0-2285 GCA_036488095.1 Verrucomicrobiia bacterium
AGCGCCAATCAGGCGGAAATGGTCACGTCTCCACCGGTAACGCGCTCAAGGTGGCCGTGTTCGGTGCGGACGAGCAATGCGCCGTCGTCATCCAGGGATTCCGCGCGTCCGTGGATTCGCCGCTCGCCGACCTGGATTGAAACGGGCTGGCCCATCGTGCCGCAGTGCTCCTCCCATTCGTCGGCGATGGCTTCGAAGTTGCCGGCGGTTACGCGCGCGTAGTCATCGTCCAATTCGCGCAAAATGGCCACAGCCAAATCGGCGCGCGAAATCGTCCTGGTCGTTTCAATTTTGAGCGACGTGGCCAGTTTGCGCAAATCCGGTGGAAACTCGGCGGTGTTGAGATTCACATCGACGCCGATGCCGAGAATGATGTGTTTCACGCAATCGAGTTCGGCGCTTAATTCGGTGAGGATGCCGGCGACTTTTTTTCCGTTAATCAACATGTCGTTGGGCCATTTGATTTTGGCTTTCACTCCGGTGGCGGCCTGGATGGCGCGGCGAAGGGCGGTGCCGGAGGCGACGGTCAATTGCGTCGCTTCCTGCGGGCGCAAATCCGGGCGCAGCAGGACGGAAAACCAAAGCCCTTTGTGCGACGGCGAAATCCATTTGCGGCCCAGCCGGCCGCGGCCTTTGGTCTGGGATTCGGCGAAGACGACCACGCCTTCTTTCACACGGTCGCGCGCGAGTTTTTCGACGACGTCGTTCGTGGACGTTGTCTCCTGGAAAACGCGAATGTCGCGGCCAATGACTTTGGTTTTGCCGAGACGCGCGAGCAGGTCGTCGGCGTGCAGGGCATCCGGCGAACTCACGAGCCGGTAGCCGATGTGGGGTGTGGCTTCAATATCATAACCGGCCTGGCGAAGTTCCTCGATGCGCGCCCAGATGGCGGCGCGACTGATGCCGAGCTTGTGGGAAAGTTCGGCGCCGGAAACTCCGCCCTCTTTGGCGGAGCGCAGGGCCGTGAGGATTTGGGCGTCGGTGGTCATGTCCGGGGGCAGTTAACGCAGAGGCGCGAAGGTGCGTCGCCAGGCAAAGTCGGCCGGCGCTTATAGATGGAGTTGGTCTCGTGCATCATGTCATCTGCTGATAGCTTGTTCACCCGCAGGAAGTCAACCTCGGCTTCGAACTGCCAAATTCAAACTTCTCCTCTGGAAAGCGCGACCGTAATATTGCAGGCGCCTATCGGCTCGTTGGCATGACTATGACCTGCAGGATATTGGTGAAACGCAACATTCGATTCTTTCTTTCCGTGGTAACCGTCTGGGTGGGCGGGTGGACTGGAATTGCGAACGGCGCCGTTCTATGGAGCCATCCGGAAACCATTGCGGTTTGCAACACTGGCCAAGGGGAGGACATCCTGCATGGAGAGATCAAGCCGCACGCTTTTAATTCATCCGGCACGCTCTATTTTCGTGTGTTGGCTGATCCGATTTCCGACACTGCGGCGAAAGTAATCAGCGAATTCGAGGCTGGGTTTTTCCTGGTGGAAAAGGGCCGGGAACACTTGGGAATCGGAGATGCCCGCGGCGCCATGGCTTATTCGATCGTGAATGTCCCCACATCACCGAAGGGTTACCAGGATTTCAATTCCAGTTCTCCTGATCCCCCTTTCAATTACGAATATATGCGGGCGGGCACGCCGAGGTATCTCGTTTTGAAGATAGAATATATTCCGGGGCAGGACGCCCGGGTGACGGCATGGTTGAATCCAGACCTTTCGATGGGAGCCACTGAGTTCAACCAGCCGACCAACCGTGTCGTCCATTTTGAGGCGAATGCGAACTTTGATGAGTTTCGTTTGATCCATCGAGGATACGGCGGCGGCTGGAAATTCAGCCAGATGATGGTGGCGTCATCGTTTGAAGATTTGCTCATCCCACGTTTTTGGCAGCAGAAATGGTTTCTGGCCGGCGTCGTCATTGGATTGTTAATTATCGTGGCGGGATCAGTGCTTTTGGTCGAGCGGAGGCGGGCACTCGGGCAAATTCAACGACTGGAGCGGGAGCGGGCCGTGGCATCAGAACGAACCCGCATCGCGAGGGACATCCATGACGAAGTGGGAGCGGAACTGGCGCAAATCGGTCTTCTCGCGGATATGGGAGGAGAGTCCGAAATAAAACAGGAAAGCGACCGATTTTTTCAAATCGCCAGGCGAGCTCGTCATATTGTGGCGGTGATGGATGAGATCGTATGGGCAGTCAACCCGAAGAATGACAACCTGACGAGGCTGGCCGATTATCTGTGCCAGGTTGCGGACGATTTTTTCACCGACAGCCCGGTCA
>DASXHY010000175.1:0-9022 GCA_036488095.1 Verrucomicrobiia bacterium
CTCGGTTCTGTTATTATCGCATTACCCACGGCTCGCGCCGTGGGCTATCGTCTTTCGCCACTCCGTGGCTGAAATACGGCTCAGTTTTAATATGCATCACTCGGTACCCGCCGCCCGCCACACTCCATGATATTAAAAGTAGTCAAATATGGCAGCCCGGTTTTGCGCAAGAAAGGCGCGCCGATCGAGAGCATTACGCCGGAAATTAGAAAGCTCATCGCGGACATGTTTGAGACCATGCACGCGCATAAAGGAGTGGGCCTCGCTGCGCAACAGATCGGCCAGGCGCTGCAACTCACGGTGATTGATGTCCGCGGTGTGACCGATCGGCCGTCGTCGCTCGAGTTGAAGGGCAAGCCGGCGGATGTGGCGGAGTTCATGCCGTTGGTGCTCATCAATGCGGAGTTGACGCTCGTGGGGGAGGGGGCGGCGGGGCCCGAAGGATGTTTGAGTTTTCCCGAGGTTTTTGCGGAAATCACGCGGCCGCAATTTGTGGATGTGAAGGCGCTCGATGGAAAAGGCAAGCCGATTGAATTTCGCGCGGGTGGATTGCTTGGGCGCGCGGTCCAGCATGAGTGGGATCATCTGCAGGGGATTTTGTTCATCGATCGCATGGACAAAAAGACGAAGGATGAATTGAAGCCGGACCTGGAGGCGCTGCAGGCGGAGACGAAGGCGGAGTTGGCGGCGCAGAAAAAATAATGGGATTTTGAACAGGAGGAAGCAGAGGAAGCGGAGAAAAGCATGGAAGGGGACTTAGGGGACGAATAGGACAAATCACTTGTAAAGCTTGATGAACGTTGGCTCTCCGGTATGTTGTAGCGAAAGGTAATCATGATCGAGGATACGCTCAGCAATATCGAAGAGAAAATCCAGGCGTCGGATTCCATCAAGGACGAGCGCAAACGGGAGTTGCTGCAATTGGTCGGCAAGTTGAAATCCGAAATTGCGACGCTTTCGCAAACCAACAGCGAACAGGCGCAAAGTATCGCGGGGTTCACGCAATTGTCCGCTCACGAAGCCACGCGCGCGGAAAAAAATCCCGAATTGCTGCAGCTCTCGCTAAAAGGTCTTTCGTCGTCGGTGGATGGGTTCGAGAAATCGCATCCAAAGCTGGTGCAGTTGGTCAATTCCATCAGCACGACGCTGTCGAATTGGGGGGTGTGAAAACGTGTTGCGTGGTGCGAGTTCCGTGATTTTATCATTGCACTCACGGAACACGGAATACGCAACACGTTATTTTCCTCCCTTTGGAAAAATAATTAGAGACTCGTTACCTCGTCTCCTACTTTTAAATCTAGCCGAAGGTTTCGACGTCTTCGTACGGTTCCAGTTTGCTGATGGCCTCCATAATTTCGTTGGCGACTTCCTGGTAGATTTGTTTGAGGCGGGGCTTGGAACAGGTTTTGGCTTCAGCGCGCAATTTTTCAAAAAACATCGGCTGGCCGTATTTTACGGCGATGCGATGCGGGCGCGGAATTTTTGAGTGACGGCCATACGCTTCGTAGGTCCCGAACACGCGCACGGGCACGACGGCGGCGGTGGATTTAATGACGGTCAAGCCAATGCCGGAGCGCGCGGGTTGCAATTGGCCATCGCGGGTGCGTGTGCCTTCGGGGAAAAGAATGATCGCGCCGCCGTCGAGCAGGCGGTCGAGGATGGCTTTGAGGCCGGCAGCGCCGCCGCCGTCGCGGTCCACGGGGACGGAATTCCAATTCCGCAGAAGCCAGCCCATGCCGGGATAGCGGAAGAGGGTGTCGCGCGCGAGATAGTTGATGGCGCGGTGCACGCCGGAGCCGACGAGCGGCGGGTCCAGATAACTGGCGTGGTTGGATGCGAGAATGACCGGGCCCTGGAGGGGCACGCGTTCGGGATTGAACACGCGCCAGCGAAAGTAGGTGGCGTAAATCGCGCGGAAAAAACTCCAGCCCATGTAGTAGATGAAGTTCATGGGCGTTGAAGACTGGATTGTGATTTTTGCGCGTTAGCGTTTTGGAGTGCGCCAGCCCTCTGGCGCTTTTCGTGTGATCGAAATAAATTCCAAAGCGCCAGAGGGCTGGCGCAGTCCAAAACCTGGCGGTCAGGAGCGCGCATCATTTCATTTCGAGCCGCTGTTTCACGTTTTCAATAATCAGCCCGCTCGTTTGCTCGGAGGTCATCTCGGAGTTGTTGATGACTTTTGCGCCGAGGGCGATCATCAGCGGGGCGGCGGCGCGCTGGCTGTCGCGCTGGTCGCGCGCGGCGAGGTTTTCGTTCACGCCTTCGGCGTGGCGGCGCTTGGTGCGCTCATCGAGGTGCGCGTCGAGATAAAATTTGTAATCGGTTTCCGGAAACACGTTCGTGCCGATGTCGCGGCCTTCCATGACGAGGTTGCCGAACTGGATGCATTCGCGTTGCTTTTTCTTCATCCACTCGCGCACTTTTGGAACCGCGGCGATGTGCGAAACGGCGGCGCTGACTTCGGCGGTGCGAATTTCCTTGTCGGGATAATAGCCATCGACGAGGAGGTGCACGTGGCCGTCGCGGCATTCGAGGGAGGTTTTCCATTTGCGGCACGCGGCGGCGACAGCTTTGGCGTCGTGGACATCGATTTTATTTTTGAGGCAATGCCACGCGAGGGTGCGATACATGGCGCCGGTGTCGACGTAAACAAAACCGAGGGCCTTGGCGACGAGCTTGGCGTTGGTGCTCTTGCCGCTCGCGCTCGTGCCGTCAATGGCTATGACGATTGGGTGTTTCAAATTCATCTAAATCCGACCACACAAGGAAACCGTTAAAACGGTTTCCAGCTTTGCCTGCCGTCGAACACCCGGCTAAAGCCGGGTGTTAATGAGACGCGAAATGAATTTAGCGGCGCCGCTACAATTAATCCGCAAACAACTCATCATGCGTTAATTTGCGTCCGGTTGCATCCAGAATCGTCGCGCCGAGGCCTTTGGGCGGGGCGTCGGCGAGTTTTTGGAAGAAATTCGGGAACGTTTTCTTCACGCACGCGGGGTTTTTAAGTTTTATGCCGGGAACTTTCAATCCCAGAATTGCAAAACACATGGCCATGCGATGGTCGTTGTAGGTTTCGATTTCGGCGCCGTGCAATTTTGAGGGATAAACGGTCAATGTGTCGCCTTCCTCGATGACTTTCGCGCCGCACTTGGTTAATTCGGTGCGTAGGGCGATGACGCGTTCGGTTTCCTGGAGGCGGAGGCGGCCTAAGTCGGTGAAGCGATTGAATTCTCCGGAGCGTCCCAGGAGTTTTTCTGAAGAAAGCACTATCGCCGTCATGATGCTGTCACCCAGGTCCGAAGCTCTGGAGATAGTGACGGACCGAAAGTTGTGGCTTGTTAATTTCTTTAACAGATCCGCCCGCTTCGCTTTGTCGGTACATTGGTTCATTTCGCGTATCATTCGGGCATGTTCTCCGAGCACAATCACATTTGGAAAATATTCATCTATTTGCCACCCGGATTTTGGCCAGTGATTAACTTTAACCTTCCCGAGAAGCTGCGTTTCCACCTCGATTCCGAAATGCTCAGAATATTCGAAGAATTTAGGCGAAGGAGGAGCAAATTCGGACGCGGCCCAAAAATAACTCCCACTCGAAGCATCCGGTTCAATTTGAAATTTCCCGCCGCGATGCGGAAAAACATTAATCAGCTTCGAAGTCATCGCCACGTACGGTGATTCCTCCGCGTTCTCGCCGACTATCTCGATATGCCAGTTGCCCACCCCCGCGCAAAGTAATAATGCTGAAGCAAATTGGGAACTTTCTTCGATATTCACCTGGCACGAAGCAGGTTTCTCGCTTGTCAACATTTCCTGATATTTCGGCGAAAGAGGTTCGGTAATTCGTTTCTGATAAGAGAATGATTCGTGCCCCCAGATTTTTACCGGTAGCTTTTCATTCTTGTTTTCTGATTCGACACGATAACCGAGTTGGCGAAGCGCCTCAAATAAGGCTTTCTTCGGCCGCTCATTCATCCGTGGAACACCGTGGATTCGATAGACGCCTTTGCCGAGACAAACAAAGGCCGTTAGAAATCGCGCGGCAGTTCCGGCGTTGCCGACGAATAATTCCATCGGCTGCTGTTCGGTGCCGCCGGGCGGGACCACGCCGGCTTTGCCGTAAACGGTAATTGTGCGATTGGAAAATTCGTTGGGGTCGAGGCGCACGTCGACCATGAAGCCGAGTTCCTGGAGGCATTCGACCATGATTTGGGTGTCCTCGCTCCAGAGGGCGCCTTCGAGCGTGACTTCGCCCTCGGCGAGCGCGGCGAGAATCAGCGCGCGGTTGGTGATGCTCTTGGAGCCGGGCACGGTGATTTCCGCGCGCACGGGTTTATCGAGCGGCACTATTTCTATGAGGTCGGGAAGAGGCATTTTTTTAACCGCAGATGAACGCAGATGAACGCAGATGTAAAAAGTGGACGCGACTTTCGCGAATGAACGCGAATTCAATTTTGAAAAATTGATAAATTAGGTATCGCATAAATCTGCGTCTATCTGTGTTCATCTGCGGTTTTCATTCCGGCGAGGGTGAGGCGCATTGGGCGCACCAGTTGTCGCGGCGCGTTTTTCCCCGGCGGAAAAATTTCTCGACGGCTTGGGCGTCGCCTTTTTTCAAAAGGGTTTGGACTTTTTTCAGGTCACGAATGAAGGTCTCGAGCGCTTTACCGAGATTTTTGCGATTCGAGATGGCGATGTCGCGCCACATTTCCGGCGAACCGGAGGCGATGCGGGTGGTGTCGCGGAATCCGTTGGCGCAAAGCAAGGGTTGGGATTTCGGCAGGGTGGGATCCAAAATAAGATTGGCCAGCGTGGCGGCGGCGACATGCGGCAAGTGGCTGGAGCGGCTGACGAGTTCATCGTGCAATTCCGGCGTGAGACGCATGACGCGGGAGTCGAGGGCTTGCCAGAATCGCTCGACTTTGCGCAGGGCGGCTGGATTGGAGCGCCTGGTGGGGGTGATGATGCAGGCGGCGTGGGTGAATAAATCCGCGCGGGCGGCGGCCACACCGGTTTTTTCCGCGCCAGCCATGGGATGACCGCCGATAAAATGCGCGCCGGCTTTGGCTGCGAGCGATTCGAGTTCTTTTACGACGCTGGTTTTCACGCTGCCAATGTCGGTGAGGATTGCGCCGCGTTTGAGGGATGGAATCATTTCACGAACCAATGGCGGCATTTGCGCCAGGGGAGTGCAGAGCACAATTAAATCGGCATCGGCGACGGCTTCGTGGAGATCGCAGGTGCAAAGATCGACGGCTTTGGCCTTTTTGCATTCGGCAATGCTGGCCGCGCGGCGGACGAAGCCGGCGACTTGAGCGGCGAGGCGGCGTTTCTTAATGGCCAGGCCGAGCGAGCCGCCGAGGAGGCCGACGCCGATAATTGTTATCTTCCGAAAATGCACTCGCGAAGGATAAAGAGGGAGGATGGAGGATGGAAGATTGAAATAGGGGGCAACGGAAGGGAAGAAATTTAACAGGAGGAAGCAGAGGAAGCGGAGAGGGGTATGGGACTGAACGGGACTTATAGGACGAATCAATTTTTTTACACACACCTTTTGTGAAGAGTGCTTTTGTGGACTGAACTAGGATTTAAACCAATATGGAGACAGGCAGGATGCCTGTCCTACGGTGCTAAAGATATCGGCTTGCCGGTGCGGGCGGAGTCGAGGCAGGCGTTGGTGACGATTTGGGTTTTGAGGGCCCATTCGGGCCATTCGTCGTTCAGCTTTCCGGAGAGGACCTGGGCGGCGAAGGTGCGAATCATGTTGGTGTCCTGCGCGGCCAATGGGTTGACAATGAGGTCGTCGGACAAAACGCCGTTGATTTCCAGCGCACCCTGGCTGCTGTTTTTCGGCAGAACGAAATCCGGCATGCGTAAATGGCCTTTTGTCCCGGTCATTACGACCCAATTGCTGTAGGCGGTCAGGAACGAGCAATAAAAACTGGACGAGACGCCGTCGTTGAAAAGGAGTTCGGCGGAAAAATCGAAGGGCACGGTGCGTTGGCTGCGGTCGCTGCAAGTTTCGGAGAGAAGGCGACCGGTGACTTCGCGCGGCAGTTGCCAGTTCATCGCCCAGAGTGCGATGCGAATACAATACCAGCCAAGGTCGCCGAGGCAGCCAAGCGGTTCGAGCGCACTATCACTGCGGATGTTCGACTGGCGAAAATCGTCGATGGTGCAAAAGCTGAAATGCGAGGTGATGCGGCGGATTTTGCCGAAGGCGGTTTCGTCATTGAGCGCGCGCCGGACGCGGTCGAGGCGCGGGTTGTGCATGAACATGACGCCGTCAATGAATTGCACGCGGTTGCGGCGCGCGGCTTCGATCATGGCGCGGAGGTCGGCGACGGTGGCGCCACAGGGTTTTTCGCACCAGATGTGTTTGCCCGCGTCCGCGGCGCGCACGACCCATTCGGTGCGCAGACCGGTGGGGATGGGGATGTAAATGGCGTCGACATCCGGCGAGGCGAGCAATTCCTCGTAGCTGCCGAGCGCGGCGGGGGCGGTCTCCAACGGATGCTCGCGCTGGCAGTCGGCGATGAATTGGCGGCTGCGCTCGGAATTGCGGCTCGCGACGGCGGTGATGGTGGCATTGCCGGAGTGGCGGATGGCGCGCCAGTTTTTGCGCGCGATGGCGGCGGTGCCGAGGATTCCCAAGCGGAGGGTGGTCATGGGGGTTGAGGAGTTGAATGAGTTAGTGAGTTAATGAGTTAAATCAGTTAAATGGGTTAAATAAGGTTGGGCGTGTGGAATCTTTTAGCTGATTTAACCAGTCACTCATTTAACTATTTAACCGGTGCCGCCGCTTCCCGGACTCTTTCCAAAATGACATCCGCGATGTGCGGTTCGGTTCCGACGGCGGCGGCGTACCAAACGAGTTTTCCGTTTCGTTCGGTGGGATTTCGCCACGTTGGCTTGGCGTTGGCAAGACGTTCCTGAACGATGCGTTTTGGTTCGCCGAGCAGCTCGGGAATGTCCTCTTGCGTGTGCATGCCGTCGCTGATGAAAAACGGCACGACGATGATGTTTCGCGTGCGCGCGAGGCCGTAACATTTTTCAATGCGCGGCTCTTCTTCGAGAAAAATGGCGTGGACATCGGCGTATTCTTTTGTGGCGCGAATCAATTCGACCTGGCGGTCGATGGATTTGCGGGAGTTTTCGTTTTGTTCGGTGCCGTGGCCGGCGATGAACAGGGTAGTCTCCGGGGTTTTTGGAGCGCGCGGAAATGGAAATTGGCTGACCACTTCGCGCGCGCGGGCGAGGATGATGCCGGTCATGCTGTCGTGGGTGCCGATGGGCGCGCAGTAGAAGAGAAGTGAGAGGGGAGAGGGGAGAGGGGAGAGCCCAGGCGGGAAGCCGAGGGCCTTCGGGATGACGTCGCTGCTGAAATGGCCTTCGCTGATGAAGAGGGGGGCGATGAAAATGCGGGGGGTGGAAAGTTCGGCGAGGACATTTTTGATTTGCGGTTCCTGCTTCCAAAAAGCTTCGCGCACGGTGGCGAAAATTCCGCGCCGGCGCAGTTCCGTCGCGTGTTGGTAAACGGGCGCGGACGATTGATCGTTTTTCGTCGAGCCGTGGCCAAGCACGACGAGCGCGGCGTCTGAGAAATTTTCGCGAGGCACGGGCAATGGTTAGCTCAGGGTGGGGGAAATCGCAAGTGTGCGGGCGCTCGGGAATTTTGAACAGAAGGGAACGTTCTGTTGCATTGATTTAGACAAAGGGATTTTAGCGAATTGCTTGGGAAATTAAAGACTATTTGGTCTAACTCGCCAGAATTTTTCATTACTGGCGTTGACCCGGACTGACAGTTTGACTGACAGTGTAAGCGACGGTTGAACGCAATTCGATGACGCCAGAGGCGAGGCAAACGACTTGGACGCGGTCGCCGGGGCGAAAGCCTGCCTGTTCAAGCCAACGGCCTACAAGGCGAATCTTCGGTTTGACTTGGCGTTTCCATGCGTCGCCTTCCGCCTCAATTTTCAAGTTGCGACTGGTTGCCTGCGGCCGTGGTCTAATAGTCGTATTGATTTCCATAGGCTTTAGGCGGGTGAAACATCGGCGGGAAAATAGGAGCGATACTTGGCGCGGGGGTCTGTCGGATGACTGCCAAGCGGGTCAAACTTGCCGCATGGATGCTGCCACACGCCGCGCCGCTGGTTCCAGTGAAATCCCAAAGCCCAAAGCATCTTTGCCAGTGCTGGCTTACGAGCCGGAGAGACATCGAGCCAAACCCATTTGCCGACAACTTCGGCCATTTCGTATTGGCTCGGCAAGTTCGTCCGCAGGTGATTCAAGACCGCCTCGGTGGGCAATCGCCGATTGGCGCAATGTCGGATGAAATTGCTGGTTTTTGAAACCGACGATGGCCGGACATTCGCCGGAGCTGACGCTTCAATTTGGTTTGTTGTTTTCATAGCTTTTTTTTGAAACCGCTGTCCGTCACCCTGCCGTTTGCTGCTCGCTTCACAGACGGGAGGACTACGAGCCATGCGCGGGAGCGCCCTCGAAAATTGAGTGAAAGCTAAAACCGTGACAGTGGCGTAAGGGGAATGCGGGGAGACGCTGGCGCGGTTTTAGATCTCGCTCCTGACATTCGGCTCGTTGTCGGACCAGTGAGCAGCAAACGATGGGGTGACGGCGTGCGAAAAAAAGGCGAAGACAAACAACCTGATTTTCCCCCTTTCAATTCCTGCCCGGAGTCTGCGGAAAATTGGCACGGACGGGCACGGTATTTTTCCCGTCCGAGTCAACTTTCCGCAGTCTCCGTCATATATCGGGGCGGTGTGAGGGCAGGCTGGCGGGGCAAATGCAAATAGCAGTTTGCCGTGCCAGTTTGCGCTCACACCGCGGGGACGGCCCATCTCGGCTGAATCCAGCGGAAGGAACGAAACGGAAGCGGAACGAAAGTCACTAAGCTGCGACTATTTCTCTTTGACCAGGTTGCGCGAAAGGCGCATCCGAAAAGCAGGACCAAGCTTCTTGATGCTTACATTTTGGGGGAACAAGTCGTCTGTCCGCACGCCCA
>DASXHY010000208.1:0-7531 GCA_036488095.1 Verrucomicrobiia bacterium
GCCGGCCTCGTGCTATTGGCCGGTTGTTCGGCACCATCCGCGCAGCACGAAAAATCCGCATCCACCTCAACCACGCCGTGCATGGATGTTCTCAGCAAATTCACCGCCGCGGACGTGCCGGCGCTTGGCCCCGCTGAAACCGAAGTCGCGCCTGGCCACTGGACCACGAACGCCGAGCTCGCCCCCGCCAATCTGCCCGGCAAAGGCATGGCGCAGCATCCGATGCTCTACATCGGCGAGGGCTACAACAAAATGTTTGTCGTCAATAACGGCAAGGTCATCTGGACCTATTCGACCGGGAAAGTTTTGAGTATGACGACGCCTGGATGCTTTCGAACGGCAACATCGTGTTCAGCCGCATGCAATACGTCGCTGAAATCACGCCCGAGAAACAGGTTGTCTGGCGTTATGATTGCCCGACGAACACCGAAGTCCATTGCTGCCAGCCCATCGGCCTGGACAAAGTGCTCTTTATCCGAAACGGCCTGCCGCCCAAGCTGATGGTCGTCAATACCAAGACCGGCGCGGTCGAAGTGGAACATGACCTGCCGGCGAAGAGCCTTACGGACCAGAAAACGGTCCACCCGCAATTCCGCCGCGTGCGGTTCACGGCGGACGGGCATTATCTCGTCCCGATGCTCGGCCTCGGCACCAACGGCGCAGTGGTGGAATACGATAAAAATTTCAAGGAAGTCTGGCGGTACGCGATCCGCACGCCGTGGACCGCCGTTCGGTTGAAGAATGGCAACACTTTAATCACCGACGAAGCCGACAAGCTCACGCGCGAAGTGAATCCCAAGGGCGAAACGGTGTGGGAAGTGCGCCCGGAGGATTTGCCAGAGCCGTATCGTTTCATCAACATGCAGACCTGCACGCGCGTGGCCAACGGCAACACCATCATTTGCTCGCGCGGCGGCAACGGCAAGGGCCCGCAACTCGTCGAAGTCACGCCTGACAAAAAAGTCGCGTGGGTCCTGCAAGACTGGTCCGTGCTCGGGCCGGCAACGGCAGTGCAGGTTCTGGATGACCCGGGCGTTCCAGAAATTCCGGGGCAATCGGAGCATTGATTCGGGGGAACGTAAAACGTGAAACGTGATTGCGTGCGAACCTTTTTTCACGTTTTACGTTTCACATTTCCACAACCATTTGAACATTCGCCGCACATAGCGCACCTTGGCGCATGCCCAACTTCAAATATCTCATCGTTGGCGGCGGCATGACCGCTGATTCGGCTGTTCAGGGAATTCGCGAAATCGATTCGAGCGGCAGCATCGGCATTCTCAGCGCGGAAACCGATCCGCCTTATGACCGGCCGCCGTTGACCAAAGGTCTTTGGAAAGACAAATCGCTCGACAGCATTTGGCGCAGCGCGGCCAAACAGCAGGCGCAGCTTTTTCTCGGGCGCACCGTGAAATCGCTCGACCTCAAGCAGAAGCAAGTCTCGGATGATCAAGGCGCGGTTTATTCATTCGAAAAACTATTGCTGGCGACGGGCGGAACGCCGCGGCGGCTTTCGTTCGGTGGCGAAAAAATTATTTATTACCGCACGGCGGCGGATTACCGGCGGCTGCGGCAGCTCACGGAAAAGGGCAAACGATTCATCGTCATCGGTGGCGGATTCATCGGGTCGGAAATTGCCGCGTCGCTCACGATGAACGGGAAGCAAGTCACCCTGCTCTTTCCGGGCCCGGCGATTGGCAGCCGGATTTATCCGCGTGAATTGGCCGAATTTCTCAACCGCTATTACCAGGAAAAAGGCGTCACCGTGTCGCCGGGGGAAACGGCCACGGCATTTGAGGAACGCAATTCGGAAGCGGTCATCCGGACCAAGAGCGGCCGTGAATTCGTGGCGGATGGCGTCATCGCGGGCCTGGGCATTGAACCGAACACGGAGCTTGCCCGCGCGGCCGGGCTGAAAGTGGAGGACGGAATCATCGTGGATGCGTTCCTGCAAACGAGTGCGCCGGATGTATTCGCGGCTGGCGATGCCGCGTCGTTTCACAATCCGGCTTTGGACCAGCGATTGCGGGTCGAGCACGAAGATAACGCGAACACGATGGGCAAAATCGCGGGGCGCAACCTCGCCGGCAAACGCGAGCGTTACGATCATCTTCCGTTTTTCTATTCCGACCTGTTCGATCTCGGCTACGAAGCCGTGGGCGAACTCGATTCGCGATTGGAAACGGTCGCGGATTGGAAAACAGAGAACCGTGAGGGTGTGATTTATTATTTGCGCGAGGGTCGTGTGCGCGGCGTGTTACTTTGGAACACCTGGGGTCAGGTTGATGCCGCCCGTGAACTCATCGCCGGGAAGCGCACGTATCGCGCCGAGGACTTGAAAGGAATTTTGCCGAAAGCGGGGTGATTCGTGCGATAATAAAATCGATTGCATTGATCAAATTCTAATGTGCGTCCGAAAAGACGAAGCATTGACGCCAGCTTGACTTTTTTTTGCAACCCGTTCATTTATGCCGTCAATGAGTTCCACTCCAGTTGATACCGAGGAAGAGTCCCGCGTCGCTCGATGCTTGTGCGAGGCGGGAGAATGGCAGGAGGTCCTGGATTTCGCGCAGTCATGGCAGATGGAAAGCCCGGGCGATTACAAGGCGTTTTATTACCTCGCGCTCGGCCACACCGGGCTGGGGCAGTTCGTGCAGGCGGAGACGGCGTATCGCCAGGCGCTGGATTTGGACAATTCGGACGCGAAGGTGTGGAGTAATCTTGGCGGGCTGCTTTATGAACATCTCAACCGGCAAGTGGACGGCATTCGCTGTGTTGAACACGCGCTCAAACTTAATCCCGAACACAAACTTGGCTGGGCCAATCTCGCCTTCATGGTGGGCCGGCTCGGACATCATCATCATGCGATGACATTTGCCGACCGCGCGCTGGCGCTGGATTCGGAATTTGTTGAAGCCTACCTGCACAAAGGCGCGGCCGCGCGGGCGCTGGGAAAAAATGAAGTCCTGCGCGAAGTTTGCAGCGCCCTCAGCGCCATTCCGCCGGAAAAATTTCATCGGGCGCGGTAATGAAAGCAGCAGCCGACGGCCGTTCAAAAATCGTTGTCCCTGTAGGAGACGAGGTGACGAGTCTCTGATTAATTCTAACGAATCAGAGAAAATCAGAGACTCGTCACCTCGTCTCCTACTTTTTGAATGTCCTCTGGCGCAATTCACCCAGGCCGGTTTCCACTTCCTCGCGCGGCAGATTGCCGTCGGCAAGCCGTGAGTCAAGCTGGCCCAGCAAACGTTCGTAAAACGAAATTCCAAACTCCAAGGCGACGGCGTTTTCCGGGTCCGCGTCAAGAATCGCGAACAGCGCATCCTCGGCTTTGGCATATTGCCCGGTGCGCTCGTAATGTTCCATCAACAGCGCACTGGTCGCCAACGGCATTTCTCCCAGTGCGGCCACGAACAAATCCACCTTCGGCACGAATTCCGGCTGCTCGAAGCCGTCGCCGCGCGCGAGGCTGTCCAGCAGCAGATGCAGTCCCTTAAAGTAACACGCGCGGCTTTCCTCCTCGCGGCCTTCCACCGCCGCAATGTCTCCGGTCTCTTTGAGCAGCGTGGTGAGAAAAAACATTTTTTCGCGCACCGCATGCATCGAATCGCTTTGAATCAGCCTCGCGAGCAATTCCGTTTCGCTCAACTTTAATAACGACGCGGAATCCAAGCCGGTGATTCGCTTGAATTCCTCCTCCGTCAGCAGGGTCGCCTCTCCCAGGTTTTGGTCTTTTTTCAACGCGCGGATACGCGCCAGCGCTTGGGCAAATTCTTCAATCATCCGGACGATGTAATCGCGTCGAATCATGTTGCTTACGTTACCGCGCACTAATCTGTCACAACATTGAATGCAATTCATCCTTTCATTCGGATAAATTCATTGAGCGCGCGCAACCGCCGAATCGCTCGCTCGTCCTTTGGCAAATCACCTGCTCGCACAGGGTTACCAATGTCAGACACAGAACTTTATTTTTTGAAGGATGCGGAAGCGAAATATCGGGGGATGTTCGAGAACGCGGTTGAAGGCATTTATCAGAGCACGCCGGACGGCCAGTATTTGGCGGTGAACACCGCCTTGGCCCGCATGTACGGTTACGAGCGGCCCGAGGAATTGCTGGCGCAGGTTTCCGATATTCAAAGCCAGATTTACGCCGACCCGACTTTTCGCGAGCGGTTCAAGCACCAGATCGACCGGGACGGTTTTGTCCACGATTTGGAATACCAGGTGCGCCAGCGGAACGGAACCATCATCTGGATTTCCGAAAGCGCCCGCGCCGTGCGGGATGAGAATGGCGTGGTGCGTTTTTACGAAGGGTTCATTGACAACATCACCGCGCGAAAGGAAGCCGAAGCCGAACGCGCCCGGCTTGAGAAACAGATGCTGCAAGCGCAAAAAATGGACGCGGTCGGCACGCTGGCCGGCGGCATGGCCCACGATTTCAACAACGTCCTTTGCGCGATTCTCGGTTACACCGAGCTTTCCTTGCTGGACCCGAAAGTGGACGGCCGGACTCGCGATAATTTGCAATCGGTGCTGAGGTCCGCCCAACGCGCCCAGGATTTAATCAAGCGCATCCTCACCTTCAGCCGCCCGAAGGAAACCGAGCGTCGGCCGTTGAAATTGAGCGCTGTCATACAGGAAGCCGTCAAGCTGCTCAACGCCACTCTGCCCTCTTCGATAACAATTTGTGTCTCGGTGAAAACAAACGAGGATGTGGTTGTCGCCGACGCCACCGAGATTCATCAGGTGATCATGAACCTCGGCACGAATGCCGGCCACGCCATGAAATTAAACGGCGGCACACTCGACTACGAATTGGAACTGGTCCGCCTGGACGCAAACCAGGCGGCGGCGCTTTCACTTCCGGCGGGTCCATTCGTTCATCTCACCGCGCGCGACACGGGCCGGGGTATGAGCCGCGAGGTGTTGGAAAGAATTTTCGAGCCGTTCTTCACTACGAAGCCTCCAGGCAGCGGCACCGGCCTGGGTTTGGCGCTGGTCCAAAAAATTGTGGCCCGGACCAGTGGAAAAATTTCCGTGGAAAGCGAGGAAGGCAAAGGCACGGCGTTTCACATTTATCTGCCTCAATCCACGGAACCCGTGGCGGAGCCGGACGCCGTCGAACACAAAATCCTGCGCGGGCGCAACGAAAGGATTTTAATCATCGATGACGAAATCCCCGTGTTGAGCATGATGCAGCAGCGCCTGCGGCAGATGGGTTATCGCGTCGTGACGCGCGCGGACAGCGTGGAGGCCTTGCAGACATTTCGCGCGGAGCCGGCAAAATTTGATTTGATCATCACCGATCACACCATGCCCTCGATTCTGGGCGCGGACCTGGCGGATTTGATGGGTGATTTGCGCCCGGATCTTCCCGTGGTGCTGATGACCGGGCTCAACGAACCGCCCGATTTTTTCAACTCGCGTCATGCTTCGCGCCGCGCGCTGGTCCAAAAGCCGATCGATTTCGTCGAACTCTCCCGCCGCCTGCGCAAGTTTCTGGACAAGCCCAACGGCCATGCGCATCGCAAGCCCGCGGCGCTTCGCCAATCGATACCGTATTTGAGCTAATGCAGCTCGAATAGCCGCGAAAGAACGCAGAGAAAGATTTCTTTGCGCTCAAACCTGCCGCGCGACCAGGCCGATCTGCCTTTTTTCAAGCGCGTGGTTGCTGTTTGTCCAACATTCTTTGGCCGGGAATCAAGGCCAACAAAAAGGGCCGGCAAAGTGCCGGCCCGCGAATGTCGAGTTATTGCGCAATTTTAATAAGGCTTCTGCTGGCCAGCGCCGCGTCCGCTTTCCTGATTTTCACCCGTACCGCCAACCGCTTCGGGCAACCCCTTCGTTATCAAGCTGATGGTGGACTGATCCACACCCACGGATTTGGCCGCGGATTCAGCGTGTTGCAGATGCTTTTGCAATGTGGGCAGGGATTCCTGCGCGTATTGTTTCACGTCCGCGTCCTCGACTGTTTGCGAGGCCTTTTGGAATTTCTTTATGTCGGTCACGTGATCTTCCAGCATGTCCTTGGCGTATTGCTGGTCAAAATCCGCGCCAGTCAGTTTTTCCAATTTGGCCTGCGCTCGACGCTGGCTCCAGGTCGGGGTCTGTTCGAGCGTCATTCCGTGGGCTTGCGCGATGGTTTGCAATTTCTCCTGCGCCTGCTGATGGTCCTGCTGGATCATTTGGGCGAGGTTCTTGATTTCCGGATTCTGCCCTTTTTGTTGCGCAATTTGCGCCGTGGCGATCTCCGATTGATTGCCCTCAGACGCCTCCTTGATAAAAGACGACCCTTTGCTCGACAGGGTTGAGTCTGCCGCGCCAGCGCGTCCGGCCGCCAACAAACCGGCAACAATCAAGGCGCCGGTAATGCGTGAAATAATTTTGGATGAATAATTCATAATTCCTTTCGTTTGTGGGCGAAACCTAATCGCCCGAATTGCCGCCGGCCAATCGGGTGAACGCCTACCCCCCGGTCATCTGCCGCAATGTCCCTCGTGTTTAGGCAGTTGGTGGAAAGCATTTTGGGGCGCAAACCCTAATTGAGACTGGCAGGAAGAAGCGGTTGATTAATCAATAGGAACATTGCGCTGAAAAGCGCGTAACAGTTGTCAAAGGAGCAAAAATGAAAATTAAAATCTTAACCACAGTTTCAGTGGTCGCCATGTTGGCCTGGGCAGCCGCGGGCCAGGCGGGCGGCGGAGCCGGAGCGGGCGCGGGTGCAAGCGGAACCGGCACTGTGGGCGGCACAGGCGCAACTGGAACGTCTCCCGGCAATGCGGGAGGGATCAATCCCGGGGCGAGTTCAGGCACAATTCCAGGAACCACTCCCAGCATTCCCGCGAACAATCCGAGTGTGCAACCTCCGCTGAACCCGAACGGCAATACTCCAGTGGTGGGAGGGGGGATCGGCATCAACAACACGAGCATGGCATCAAACAATCTGGGGATGGCCACGAACAGCGGCATTGGCATTGGCTCGAACCAATTCGCCGTGCGCACGAATAGTCTGGGGAACACCAATTTCCTGACTCCCACGGGACGCACGAATGGTGTTAACGCCCCTCCCACCGGAGGCATCCCCATCGGCACCAACGGAAATGCCATTCTCATCCAACCCTAGGACAGGCTCGAAAATCGAAAACACATTACGCGCAAGGGCGGCCCTCGGGCCGCCCCTCTCGTTGGGTGCAAAACCCTATTGAGGCATTTTCGTTCCGGAGTTGATTAGAATAGGAAACAATTTTCGTGGTCCGCCGCGATTCATCCCCAAAGTAATTATGAAAATCACAATTCTTGCCACCTCGTTGGTCACCGTTTTATTTCTAAGTGCCAGCGCCCATGCCGCCCCGGCCCCAGCCGTCAGCGCCGGCGCGGGCGCACGCGTCATTACACCCACCGTCACGCCGAGCCAGACGGTCCCCGGCCAGACAGCGCCGGGAATGACGCCGCCGCGCACGATGCCTCCAAACAACAATCCCACGGCGAATACCGGCGCCAGCGTTACTTCCACCAATTCGGTCGCCAC
>DASXHY010000222.1:0-11030 GCA_036488095.1 Verrucomicrobiia bacterium
CAGCCCGATTGCGAGGGCGAGCGGTCGTTCGCATAGACCACGTGACATGCTGAACAACCGCTCGTGCGGTAATCGCCCGGATGATTGTTCGAGCCCATGAAGCCGAGCAGCGGATCGTTCAGGCGCGTTTTTTGGATATTAAGAAAAACCGGATCAATGCGATTCAATGTGCCGAGTCCGCGCTCGGACAAACGGCGCGCCGGATGCCCTGGCTCCTCTTCAGGATTGGGACTGCCGAGTTGCAATTGCTTTTCGCCGCCGCGTTCGAAGATGCGAAGAATATTGCTGGGTTGCGCGATGGGAAAACGAGGCGCGGGTTCGACGAACGGCAAAATTCCGTGCAATCGGGTCTCTTCGGGCGTGGGCGTGTGGGGATTGATGAGCTTGAGCGGTTCGCCATTCGGCCCATACGCCTGGCCGAAGCGGTAATTCTTCAACGGGAACGCGCCATTATTATAGAGCGCCGCCCCCCAAAGCGTTGCGCCGTGGTTCATCATGCTCAGCCACACGTGCTCAACGGCCTGCTGATGGCAGACGCCACAGGTTTTTTGCACCACGCGCAAATCGCCGGGATTCACGAACCGGATAAACTCCGGTGATTCATGATTCAAGAGGACGTCGGCGTCGGAGGGATTGGCGGAAGTGGGCCAGTATTCCGGGTGCAACGGTTGAACATGCGCTTTGCGTTGCGTGAGGCCGGGCGCGGAATTGCCGCCATGACAATCCACGCAGCCGAGCACCACATTTTGGCTGACGTGCATGGAAGGGTTCTCGATGCCTTTATGGCATTCAATGCAGCCGAGGCTCTTGTGCATGGCCTCCTCGCGAGTCTGGTCGATCCAATTTCGCGCTGGCAACCGGTGCGGATTCGATTCCGGTAAATCGTGTGGGACAGAAATGGGCGGGCCGAAGCCTTCATCGGAAGCTCCAAGAGCCAAGTTCCAAGCTCCAGAGAAGCACCAAATTCCAAGGGCCAACGCTGGAACAACGACCGACTTCTGAACCATTTGGAATTTGAAGCTTCTCTGGAGCTTGGAGCTTGGAATTTGGAGCTTCCGCATTCGCATGATTCAGTAAGTAAGTGTTACCGACAAAACCGCGCTGTAAAGAAAATCATCCACCCGGCCGCGGCCATGCGAGCCGTAGCCGGAAACGGGATCGGTGCTCGTTTTATAAATGTCGTGGTAACCGGCGCCGGGAAGCAGTGTGCCGAAACCGGTCGAGATAATAATATTGTCCGTCAGCAACGGCCGATATTGAAAGCCGAGGCTCAAATCGTAGCCCAGTTCGTGCGCGACTTTGTCGGTGAGGAGCGCGGTCTTGATGGGATCGGTTTCCATGAAGCGGACGTAGTTCGCATTGATGAAGCTCCGCAGCTTTGGGGTCAGGTCCATTTCCGTGCCGACGCCGAGGAGCAACACTCCCGGATTCACGAAGTTCGCCTGGCCTTCGGTTTTGCTCGTGCGCAAATCCGGGATGAGGCTGTCGCGCTGTTTCAACCCCACCGCGGTGCCGGCGAGGTTGAATCCTTGGTGGACATACCAACTGAACGGGCCCCCGGTGAAATTCGGATTGTCCACGATGGAATCAAAACCGTGCGCCGTGCCATCGGTGGCTTTGTGATCGCCGGAAGCGTAGAACATGGACGCCTTGTAACGAATCCAATCGCGGTCGTAAGAAAGCTCCAACGCGCCCATTTGTGCATCGATGTCCACCGCGTGGCCCGCGATGCCGTTGTAACTGTCGCGGCCGACGACTTCGTACAACGCGTGGCTGAGATTCAAGCGGCCAATGTGCCCATCACCCGCCCAACCGAAATAAAACGCGTCGACATCGTGCGGCACCACCGTTCCGATGGGCGCGGGGCGTGTGAGATTTCCGTTCTCGTCGTAGTGCGCGCCGCCGTGGTCGAAATTCGCGTGAAAGCTCAATTGCGCCGTGTAGCCGTGCCAGAGAAAATCCTGGCGATACACATTCGCAATCAAAACATCCTGGCCGCGCCGCGCGAACTTGTTCAGCTCGGAATTCGTGTCCTTCTCGTCCATGTCGAAAACAATCACATTGTATTGCCAGCGATTATTGTCGTAATTCCCAAACAGGCGCGCGGCGAGGTTCACGTCGTTGAAAATGAATCCGCGAAAATCGCTGTTGAAGGCCTGGTTCCCGATCCGCGTCGCGACGAAATCATAATTCTCCGAAAGATCGCCGAGATGCAGTTCCACGAACGCCTGCTGGAGCGCGATAAAACTATCCAGACGGTCCGTGCCACGCTGCGGATTCGGGCTGATGCCGTTGTTCTCGCGAGTGTCGGTGTAATTCACGTTGAAGACCGGTTCCAGCCGCAAGGCCCAATGCACCGGCTGGAAAACCGTTTCGCCTTTGAACAGGTCAACAGTGAATGAAAAATTATTCTGCACAAACATCTGTTCGCTTTTGCCGAAAAATTCCGCGCTGTTCGGATTCGACGAACTGACGCCGCTCGGAGTCGGCACGCGACGCAATTCGAAGGTTGTTTCCGAGCCGGCGGTCAGGTCCAGAAATATGTCCTGGCCGAAAACCGGCGCGTCGCCCTTGAGCACGCTTTGCGCATAAGGGCGCCACAACAGCGGCTTGGGAGATTCGTAGGGCTGCTCAATGTCGCCGCTCGTGTAACGGCGCCAGGGCATGAAGCCAATGCGCCACCGGTTCGTCTCGGGTTCGGTGAACGGCGGCAGGGAGTAATCATATAGCGGCCCGTATTTCGGGTTCTCCCATTTTTTCTTGATGTAAAGATCGCCGCGCGCGTTGGTGCGGGGCAATTCGAGGCCGGGCGGCAGCGGCTCCGAGCCGTAATTTCCCGCTGGCTGGTTCGTGATCTCCAACTGTTCGCTGCGCACGTTCGAGCGCGGCAACACCAATGCCGGGGGTATGGTCTCGCCGCTATAAGCCGGCGGCGGAGAAAATGTGTTGGTGAAAAAGGGCGTGTTGGTTGGCTGCGATTTCAACATTGCGCCGGGATCGGGATTGAAAACCGACGGCACGAGCGGCTCGGGCGGAGCGTTCGTGACCCAGCGCGTTCCGACGGACGGCCCGGATGGTACACTCGGGTTGTAGTGTGAGGGCGGGACGCCAAAATCGGGATTAAATTTCGCCGGCGATTGCGGCGGTGAATTGGTGGTGATGAACTGGTGCGGGGCGAGGGCGTTGGTATCGGGCGCGGAGTTTGTCTGCGCCGTCGCGAGCGAGGCGCTCAGGCAAAAAGCGGGCAGCGCGAGGCGGCGTCTATTTTGTTTCCAGAAAGCCGGCGACACTGGAATGAAATGTGTTCAGGTCCTTCGCAAACTGGTTCGGGTCAAAATCCGGCAGCGATTGTGCGTCGGCGAAAAGTTTGTTGAGGGATTGGTTGACCGTGGAATTGGTCGTGGCATCGGGCAATGCCAGCGTCAAACGATCCAATGCAAGAACCAGATGCTCGGCGCGGCGGGCTTGAATCGGCTGTGGAATATTATTGTCCGTGAAAGACTCGCTGGTATTGGCGAGCAGAAACAGGCCCCGCCGCGTCAAATTGTCGGATGGTGACGCGGCTTCCCCGACCTCGGCAAGCCGATCCGCCCAATCCCGGACGCCAACTAAATCTTCTGCATTCAAGGAAGAATTCCCCTTAATCGTCGGCGCATCTCCCCTGTCCTGGCTTACCGTGCGCAGCACCCAAAACAAACCCGCGGCGCGCTCCGAAAGTGATTTATCCGTGGATTTGTCATTCGATAATTGCCAGGTCATCTCCCGAAGGGCGACGGATTGGCCAATTAGCCACGCTTTTGCATGGAACGAGGCCGGAGGTTTTGGCCAATGGCGCGGCATCGTCACGGATTGCCCGTCCAATTCAAAAATCAGTTCCGGATGTCCAGCGGCGCGGATTTCGGGATCGATGTTTTGATGACAGGCCACGCACGTATTCGCGCGAACGTAAAGATTTTTGAGGTCGCGCATCCCGGCGGCCACGCGGTCGGCGTGCGTGTAATCGGTCCGCGTGTGGGAGCGAATCCAGTTCTCGGCCGGCCCATGACAGGTTTCGCACGAAATGCCCTCGGTAATTTGGGCGTCGTGGCGGAGCCGCTCGGGGGGAACCGTGGCGAAAGGTGCGTGGCAAACGGTGCAGCGCGCGCTTTGCGTGGGATTGCCGATTTTCAGCACTTCCGCCAGGCGCTCGGAGCGCGCCGTTTCGAGAGTTGCATAGGGTCGCGCATGATGAAAATCGTGCGTGGACCAAATCGTGTATTGATTGTTTTTTTCTCCCGCGCCGCCGTGGCAACTGCTCGAACTGCAGGTTTGTGAACCAAGGAATTTGGGCTGGGCGACGGAGTTTGTTTCTGCGGCGAAAACATGCAGTGTGGATGTTAGGAACAGGATCGCCAGAGCGAAAGCTGCGAAGAGCGTAGGCAGCGCAATGAATCCAGTCCGCCAGGACGAAAGAAAATAGCCCAGCAATTTATTGCTGGGACAATGGACCACAACCCGCCAAGTCCCGCAGGGACGGCAGAAGATATTTGGGTAAGATTCTGTCGTCCCTGGGGGACTTGGAGGATATGCGCCAAACCCACCGCTAAAGCGGTGGGCTATTTTCTTTCGCCCTGACGGGCTGGAAGACCGACAGAGCAACTGCGGGGGCACGACCACATGCGGAAGAGTTTCCGCCAGGTTTTGGACTGCGGCGGCCCTCCGCCGCTTTTCTTTTAAAAAATGCCGGACGACGTTTGTTAAATGTTTGCCGGGCACAGCGCCTTGTTATATTCTGCGAATCAGAAATGCAATCCCTTATACATCAGGTGCAATCTGTATTTGGGGGAAATATCGGTCTCCTGTTCGGATATCTTTTGCTCGGGTTTCTGACCGTCTACGCCGCCTCGCTTTGCTATGGGACTTTTCGCCGGCTGTCTTTCGAGCGCGAGCGGCAATCGCTGGAGCGCCAGCGGTTGAAAATCGACATTCAAGCCGCCAAAGCCAGGACCAAGGAGGTCGAACAAATCAAACTCGTCTGGAATGGCTTCCGAAAATTCCAGGTCGTCAAAAAAGTTTGCGAATGCGAGGACGTCCATTCTTTTTATCTTGCGCCGCACGACGGACGGCCGTTGCCACAGTTCAAGCCCGGCCAATATATTACCTTCCAACTGAACCTGCCCGGCCAGGGCAAGCCCGTCATCCGCTGTTATTCGCTCTCCGATTCGCATCGGCCCGATTGTTACCGGGTCACGATCAAGAAGGCGCTGCCGCCGCCGGATTGTGAGGGGGCGAAGTGCGGAATTGCTTCGTCGTATTTCTGCGACACCGTCAAAGCCGGCGACATCCTCGATGTGAAAGCGCCGAGCGGCCATTTCTTTTTGGACATGGCCGAGGAAAAGCCGGTGGTGCTGATCTCGGGCGGAGTGGGTATCACGCCAATGGTGAGTATGCTCAACGCGATTGTGGAGAGCGGGCAGAAGCGCGAGGTGTGGTTTTTCTTTGGCGCGCGCAATCGCAAGGAGCACATCCTCAAGGAACATCTCGAAAAAATTGCCTCCGCGAACGAAAACGTGCGCCTGCACGTCTGCTACAGCAAACCCGGCAGGGAGGATGCGAAGGACAAGGACTTTCAGCACGAAGGCCGCGTCACGGTGGAGCTGTTCAAGCAATTGTTGCCGTCGAACAATTTCGATTATTTCCTGTGCGGCCCCGGCGCGTTCATGAAAAGCATCACCGACGGCCTCGCCGAATGGGGCGTGCTGGACGCCAATGTCCATTTCGAAGCGTTCGGCCCGGCGTCGGTGAAAAAAGCCGCGCCGCCGCCGTCGGCGAGCGACACGATGATGCTCTCGAAAATCACGGTGACGTTTGGCAAATCCAACAAAACGCATCACTGGGATCCGAGCCTTAGCTCCTTGCTGGAGTTCGCGGAGGCGAGAGGCGTAAAAATCGACGCCGGCTGTCGTGCGGGAAATTGCGGCACCTGCCTGGTCGCCATCAAGTCCGGCGACGTGGAATATCTTGCGTCGCAAGGAGCGAGCACCGAAACCGGGTCGTGTCTGACGTGCATTTGCAAGCCGAAATCGAATCTGGTGCTCGATGCGTAAATGAAAAGGTCGAATATCGAAAACCGAATGCCGAACTTCAATGTCCTGGCTAAGGTCCGGCCGATTCTTCATTCTTCATTCTTCATTCATCCTTCGACATAACCGATGCCCACAGCCCTCACCACTCTCGACCGCCCGCAACGCTGGGATGCCGCGTTCGATCCTGAGATGACGGACGCGACCGTTGACCGCTTGCTCGCAGTGGCGCCGTTCTCGCAGATGAATCCGGAAAATTTTCCAAAACGCGCCTCGCTGCGGGACATTCTCAAACACGACACACGCATCAAAACATTCAAGCGCGGCGAAATCATCGTGCGCGAAGGCGATTACGGCACGTCCGCGTTTTTGGTGATGTCCGGCAAAGCGCGGGTGGTGCTCGGGCCGGAATTGCCGCCGTCGGTGCTGGGCCGGCGCGTTTCCACACGCAAAAGCCTGTTTCGTCTCATGGCGCAATTGTGGAGCAACACAAAAGAGCCGGAGAGCATTAGTCCGTCGCAATTGAAGCAGGACAGCCGCGTGTCCGAGCGGCGCGCGGGCGACGAGGTGAAAATTTTTCTGCAGGATGTGCCGCGGGTGCTGAATGAGCATCGCACGGCCACGCTGGAGCCGGGCGAATTTTTTGGCGAAATCGCCGCGCTCAGCCGCATGCCGCGGACGGCGTCCATTTTTGCGGAAAGCGAGCAGGCGGAGTTGCTCGAGGTCCGCTGGCAGGGGTTGCGCGATTTGATGAAATACGACGAAGCGTTGCGCCGGCATATTGATGAGATTTACCGCGCGCGTGCCTTGGAAATTGCGCTCCGGGAAATTCCAATTTTCAAAAATCTTTCCGCCGACGCTTTAAAGCAAGTCATGGCCAGGACGGAATTTGGCACGTTCGGCGATTACGATTGGTCCGGCGATTACAAACGGCTGGCCCAGACTGCGGCGAGCGGTCAGCGCAAGCAGGAGCCAATCATAGCGGAGGAAGGCGACTACCCAAACGGCGTGGTTCTCATCAAGGCCGGTTTCGGGCGCGTGAGCCAGAAGTTCGGCAACGGCCATCGCACGCTCAATTATCTGGGCGCGGGACAAATCTACGGCTTGCAGGAAATCGCGCACAACTGGCGCAACCCGCAGGCGACGGTGCCGTTGCAATACACCTTGCGCGTCATCGGCTATACCCACGTCATCGTCATCCCGACGGCGGTTATGGAGACAGTGGTGCTGCCGACCGTCGCGAAGGAGGAACTGCCGCCCGCCGTCACGCCTATCGAGGAGGCCGAAGCCGCGCCGCCGGCAGCCGTCGATGCGAGCGCAAAAATCGGCGCGGACATGCTGGAGTTTCTGACCGAGAATCGCCTTTTCAACGGCACGGCGACGATGATGATTGACATGGATCGCTGCACGCGCTGCGATGATTGCGTTCGTGCCTGCGCCACGGCGCATGATAACAACCCGCGTTTTCTGCGTCATGGACCGGTCAATGGCCGATTGATGGTGGCCAACGCCTGCATGCATTGCGTGGACCCGGTGTGCATGATTGGCTGCCCGACCGGCGCGATTCATCGGAACGCATTTGGCGGCCAGGTCGTCATCAATCCCGCCACGTGCATCGGCTGTAAATCGTGTTTTAATAATTGTCCGTACGACGCGATCCGAATGGTCGAGACGCGCGATGAGGCAGGCGAATTTCTCGTGGACAAGGAAATGAAACCAATTTTGAAAGCGACGAAATGCGATTTGTGCGTGGAACAAATCACCGGCCCGTCCTGCCAGCGCGCCTGTCCGCACGGGGCGCTGGTGCGAATCAATTTGAATGACCTGGACGCCTTCGCGCAGTGGCTAAGGAAATGAACGGCTCTCCCATTAGTGGCACGGGCGTCTCGCCCGTGCGAATCGAAACACACGGGCGAGACGCCCGTGCCACTAGGATCATGGTGACGGTTTTTTCAAAATGAACGTCTTTTCGAAACAGCGCACGACCGGACTGATTCTATTCCTGCTCAGTTCGGCATTGGCTGTTTGGGCGCATGAAAAATACGCGGGGGCAATGCCGCGATTCGCCTATCTCAGCGGCTGGGCTTTGTTTGCCGTCATGCTCGCGCTCACTTTTTACAACGCGCGCAAAAGGATTTCTTTTCTGCCGATGCTCTCGTCGGAAGCATGGCTGCAATTCCACATTTACGCGGGCTTGCTCACCGCCGTGCTGTTTCTGGTGCACATCAGCTATAAAATGCCCACCGGCTGGTTCCAGGGGACGCTCGCGTGGCTATATATATTAGTGATGCTGAGCGGGTTTTTTGGGCTGTTCGCCTCGCGCGCGATTCCCAAACGCCTCACCACGCGCGGCGGCGAGGTTTTGTTCGAGCGCATACCGGGAATTCGTCGCCAGTTGCAGGAGCGCGCCGAATCGCTCGCGCTGAAATCCGTCGCGGAAGTGAAATCGTCAACCATCGCGGATTTTTACGCGCGCGAGTTGAAAGGCTTTTTCGATGGAGCGCGAAACTTCGTGCCGCACCTCTTTGAAATCCGCACGCCGCTGAACCTGGTGCTGAATAAAATCACCGACCTGAATCGGTATCTCAACGAATCCGAGCGCGCGACCATGGACGAAATTTCCACGCTGGTGCGGCAAAAGGACGGGCTGGATTATCATTATTCGCTGCAACTGGTGCTCAAGCTCTGGCTCTTTGTCCATATTCCGCTGACCTACAGCCTGCTGCTCTGGACGCTCGCGCATATCGTGCTGGTTTTCGCGTTTTCGGGAGGCGCGCGATGAACGTAGCGCAGATTGCTAATCTGCTGTTTCGCCGGCTGGCAGCCGGCAAGTGCGTGGGCGTTTTCGACCGCCGCCGATTGCCAATCGGCGAAACAGCAGGCTGCCAGCCTGCGCTACTCGGGAGCCCGCGATGAAGGAACAACTGCCTTCGCCGGATTTCAACAAGCACCAATACGAGCGGCCCAATCAAAATTGGATTTGCGGGCACGCGGCGGAGGGCAAGCCGTGCCGCATCGGACCCGACGGCAAAGGCCATTGCCGCGCCACTTTCGAGTGCCAGCCTGCGCTCGAAATCAAACCCGGCGAGAGCAAAGGCCGCTACAAATGCACGCGCCCCGCGGAATACGGCGGTCCCTGCGAGCATGGGCCGATGCCCGACGGGACTTGTGGGCGGCCAATCACGAAGTGCGTGCCGGTACGCAGTCTGCGCGCGAAACGAAAGATGCTCGTGCTCTGCGTGGTCGCGCTCACGGCGGGAATTTTGCTGGTTGGCTTATGCGGGCCGTTCCGTTCGAATTTTATCAATCCCGACAAACTGTCTTCGCAACATGCCACAGCCACCTTTGCAAAGCTTGCGGGCGCGCGAGAAAGTGACGAGGAAACGTGTGTCGTCTGCCACGGCACCGCGCACGCCGGCCCGCATGGATTGGTCAAAGCGGCATTTACCGCGACGCCCGGCCCATTTCAAGTGCGTTCCCTCGCCGCAACGGAGCCGCCGGGGATGAACGCGATCGATCAGAATTGCGAGCATTGCCACGTGGGACATTCGTTTCACGAACCGAATGTCGCGCACGCGCACTCGTGCTCGGCGTGTCATCGGGAGCATCAAGGCTCAGGCCTGATGCCGAGACCGACGGATGCGAATTGCCTCTCCTGCCATGCGAACGCGCGGGTGATGCAGGCTTCGCTGGAGATCGGGAAGAAATTGCCCGCGACGGATTTTGATTTTCGCGCGGCCCAGGGGCGGGTGCTGTTCAAAGCGCCACGACCGGCCAACGGTTACACGCGGCTCATCCACAGCTTCTCGACGGACCATCCGGAATTTCAAGTGCTCGCCGATAAGTTGAAAGATCCGGATACGCTGAAATTCAATCACGCGCTTCACTTGACCTCGGCGAACATTCCGCCACTGAACGGGCACAAGCTGGATTGCGGCGATTGCCACAAGCCGGATGCCGCGGGCGTATATTATTTGAAAATATCCTACGAGGAAAATTGCAAGACCTGCCACTCGTTGCAATTTGACGTGAGCAATCCGGAATTGTGCGTGCCGCACGGCAACGCGGAACACGTGCGCGCGTTCCTGCGCAGCTTGCCGGAGCAATACGCCGAATTCGGCGCGCGGAAAAAAGGAATAGCGCCGACGGACTTGCAAAATTTCGTGCAGACGCAGATGACGCAAATCCGCGGGCACTACGGCTCGGGCGAGGAATTGGAGCGACGCATTTTCTTCAGCGACGCGCACACCGGCCCGGTCACGCAAATCGCTGGGACGGACGCCGTCGGGGCAGCGCGCTTTCCGGGTTGCGCGTATTGCCATCAGGTCGCCGAATCAGACGATGGCGCGCCGGCGGTAAGCCGGCCATTTATTCCCGATCGCTGGCTGATTCGCGGCCGGTTTGATCACAGCAAACATTTCAAAGTTGCCTGCGCGCAATGCCACGATGCCGCGCACAGCCGCGACACGGCGGATATTTTATTGCCAGGCAAAGAAAGTTGCGCCGAATGCCACAGCCCGAAGGGCGGCGTGGTGAGCAATTGTTCGACGTGCCATAACTACCACGCGCCGCAGAAGGGGAATGTTGCGGTGAACTGATCCATAATTCATGGCTTTGGATGAACTCAAGGCAATCGTTAGGCCTCCACAACGACCGTCAGAAGTGGGTGACTTTGCTGCGTGGCGTGAGATCGAAAGCAAAATAGGTTTGATTCTGCCTTCGGATTACAAGGGTTTCGTATTCACTTATGGCACCGGACTCTTTGCGAGATTCTACCGTATCTACAATCCATTTTCTTTGTCAAAATTCATGGCCCTTCATCCTTCTATACAAAGGACCTGTGCCGGAATTGGGGAGATAAAACGCGCCTGGCCTGCACAAGTGCCTTACGCGATTTATCCTTCAGTGCCCGGGTTGCTCCCTTGGGGCAATGACGAAAACGGTAACGATTATTATTGGCTCACCAAT
>DASXHY010000242.1:0-10005 GCA_036488095.1 Verrucomicrobiia bacterium
TAAAGCACCTGGCCAGTGATGGCTGCTGCGCCGTCGCTGGCGAGGAATGCACCGGTGGCGCCCAATTCGTCCGGTACCACATTGCGCTTCAAGGGCGAATGCGCTTCGTAATGCTTGAGCATTTCCATAAAGCCGCTAATGCCGCGCGCGGCGAGCGTGTTCATCGGGCCGGCGCTGATGCAGTTGACACGGATTTTTTTCGGACCGAGATCGTAAGCCAAATAGCGTGTGCTCGCTTCGAGCGACGCTTTCGCCACGCCCATCACATTGTAATGCGGTACGACTTTTTCCGCGCCGTAATAACTCATCGCGATGATGCTCCCGCCGTCGGTCATCAGCGCCGACGCGCCGCGCGCCAGTGCCACCAGCGAATAGGCACTGACATCATGCGCCACGCGAAATGCCTCGCGACTCGTGTTTACAAATTGACCCTCCAGCGCGTCTTTCGGCGCAAACGCCACCGAGTGCAGCATCAGATGCAGCTTCCCGAATTTTTCACCGACCGTCTTGAACACCGACGCGATGTCTTCGTCCTTGGTTACATCGCACGGCAAAATCAGTGTGTCCGCGCCGAATGTGCCGGCGAGTTCCTCGACGTTTTCCTTGAGCCGTTCGCCCTGGTAGGTAAACGCCAGTTTCGCACCCTCGCGCGCCCAAGTCTGGGCGATTGCCCAGGCGATGGACCGTTTGTTGGCGACGCCGAAGACGATTCCAAGTTTTCCGGAAAGTAAGGACATGATTTAAATCGTTAAATGGTTAAACCGTTAAATTGGTGAAAAGATGGAGCTAATTCAAAGTCTTATCAAGCATGTAGCAGAGCTCGAATTTCAATCCGGTCGTAAATCGTAAATCGCAAATTCAGCAAAGGGGATTTACTTTTTTAACCTCAACCCGATCAATGCGCCCAACCCCGCCAGCAACAATCCGCCCACGGCAAACACGCCATTGCTGGAGTGCATCGGCGAAAATTGCAGCGCCGCCGCGCCCACGGCAGGTCCGGCAAAAATCCCGATGCCAATCGCCGCCTCGTGCAGCCCGCCGTGTTCGCCCTGCGTTTCTCCGCCCACGTCCATCGAATAAAACAGCGAGGAATAATAGATCAGGCCGACTGCAAATCCGAAGAACAGTTGCGCGAACACCAGCGGCGAAACTTGCCTGGCCAGCAGGAGCCACATAAAACTACCGACGAGCAGCACAAATGCCGCCAGCAACCAGCGGAAGCGATAATGCCAGCCGCGCCATTGCCATAGCAACGCAAACGTCGCCAGCCGCGCAAACCACCATACGGAGCAACACAATCCGACCTGCGTGGGCGAAAGCCCAAGCTTGCTCGCGACGCCCGGCATGACCGCGATCACGGTGTTGATGCCCACGTACGCAAACGGGTTTGCCAGCCACGCCATTTGCAAGAACCTTTTCGGCGGCACCGGCTGATGCAATGCGTTTGCTTCGGGCGGATGGTCCAAAGGCTGTTCCTCCTCGCCCCTCGCCCCTCGCCCCTCGCCCCTCTGCCGGCCCAACCAAATCGCGATCGCGAACTCAATCGCAAAAATCCCCGCTGGAACCCAGAACACGGCCGCGTGGCCAAGCCAATCGTAAAGTTTGCCGCCGATGAAATAAGCAATCGCTCCAGCCGAGGCCCAGGTGCAATTGTAAACGCCGACGTTGTGCTGCACGCCGGCTTGCGTTTCGTTTTCGCTGACCAACGCTTCCAACGCCGGCCAGGTGAACAACAGCGCGATGGTGAAGCCCACCATCGCGAGCAAAATTCCAATCACGGAATCCATCAGCGCGCCGATGATCATCATTATCGTGAGGCCGGCAAAACCGACTTTGAGGCTGGTGATGAAGCCGCGGCGCTGCGCGAACTTCCCGCCCTGCCACGCCGCGAAGATGTAAACAAAGCCGTACAACGCCGAGACCCACAGGTTTTGCCGATTGCCGAAGCCGAACCGGTCGCGCAAAAAGAAAAACAAATAACTGGCAAACCACGTCGCCGCCAATGTGTTCAAGGCGGCCAGCGCGAAATAAAATTTTTTGAGTCGGCGTGTGGTCATCGGTCAGCAGCGCTCTCCGCATGAGCTAGTAGCAACCGACGTGAGGAAGCTCATACTTTTTCGCAAAGAAGTTGGAGCCCGCCAATGAACGGTTGTCCCTCGCCGCCATTTGTCATTCGTCATTCGTCATTTCCTCGAGCGCCTTGCGGCAATACCATTTTACGGCGTCGGACATCGGCGGTTGCAGTGTGCCCAATTCCCCGCCCGAACACCAGCGGATGTCGTGATGCTCCTCGGTTGCGCATTGAACGTCCGCCGAATTTTTCGGCCGCGCCCAATAAATCAACCCGATATGTTCGTGGGTGTCTGAGATGCGATGAATATCCAGGAACCGCGGCGCAATCAACGCGCGCGTCCCCGGCCCGGTCGTCGGCGGGCGTTCCCCGAGCAATGTCACGTCCAACCCGCTCTCCTCCTTCGCCTCGCGCAACGCCGCCTGCTCCGGGTCTTCGTCCAGTTCGATGTGTCCGCCCAGTGGCAGCCACGCGTTCAGCTTGCGATGGTGAATAAGCAGGATTTTTCGTTCATGAACAACGAAGATGGCGACCGTGAAATCAATTTTTTCGTGAATGTGAGCCATTGGTTTAAAGAAGGTTAAATGAGTTAAATGAGTAATTGGTTAAATAGGATCGAGACGCCGCACTGAAGCGACTCATTTAACTTATTTAACCTGTTTAACCCATTTAACTTCATCAATAATCGTACAGCCCCGAATCCTTCGCATACCCACCCCCGCCGCCGCCGCCCTCTCCACCCATCAGATCGCCAAGCACATTTCCCATGTCCTCCTCGATTTTTTCGGGGTCCTCGCCGGCTTCGAGGCGTTTGATGGCGATGTCCAATTCCTTCGGCATCGTGCCGGCGGGCATGATGTCCTTCATCTTGCGCATCATCTGGGCCATGTGCTTGGGATTATTTTCGTCCAGATGTGCCATGTCGCGTTCCATCTCGGCCATCGCGCGGGCAATACGCGGATCATCCATGTCGGGCATCGGGCCTTCCTCCCCGGCCTCGTTTTCCGCCGTGGATTCGCCCAGGCCGCGCGTCATGGCAAAGCGGCTCAATTGTTTTTCCAGTTTTTTATTCCCGCACTTCGGGCAGACCGGCAGTCGGTCCGGATTCATGCGCTTCGAGAGGAAGCTGAAAATCTTCCGGCACTTCGGACAGGCAAATTCGTAAATAGGCATCTTGATTTACGATATACGATTTACGATTTACGAGCCAAAAAAAATTACGAGCCCGGGATCTCTCCACGGGCTCGTGAATCGTAAATCGTAAATGGAAGAACTATTTGAGCTTCTCAAAACTCTTCTGCAGGATTTCCCAATCCTTCATCCCCTTGACCTTTTCCTGGGAGGTTTTGACGATGTTCGCTTCCTTCGCGTTTTTTGTCGGCTTGGCGTTCTTGTAGAAGACGCCGAAGTAACCCGGGAACGATTCATTGGCGAGTTTGTAAGCGGCCATTTCGTCCGTAACGTCGTGGTCTTTCGGGATTTCGTTGAACACGCCGCCCTTGCGCGGGTTCGAAGCGTCAAATGCGCCTTCGTAAAACTCCACGCATTCGCTCAGGCATTCGATAAAGCTGAAACCATCGTGGTCCATTGCCGCTTCCATCATTTGCAGCACATGATTGGGATTCGACGCCGAAGTCCGCGCCACGAACGACGCGCCCGCGGCAATCGCCTGTTTCATCGGGTTGATCGGGTAATCCACCGCGCCCCACATGTCGGTCTTGCTCTTGAAACCGAGTGGCGAGGTCGGCGAGGTTTGTTTCTTGGTCAGGCCGTAAACCCAGTTGTCCATGACGACGTAGGTCATTTTGATATTCTTGCGCGCGGTATGGTTGAAATGGTTTCCACCGATGGAAAACGCGTCGCCATCGCCGCCGAACACGAACAAATGCAGGTCGGGCCGGGAAAGCGAAATGCCGCTGGCAAACGCGAGCGCGCGGCCGTGGATATAATGCACGCCATGCGCCTGCACGAAATACGGGAAGCGACTCGAGCACCCGATGCCGGCGACGGTGGTGATTTTCTCGTGCCACAGTTTGCGTTTTTCAATCAATTTGAAATACAGCGCCAGCACCGAGAAATCGCCGCAGCCCGGGCACCACGTCGGGTGATCGGCCGCGATTTCTTTCTTGGTCAAACCTTTGCGTTCTTCAGTGGGCAGTGCAGGCGCGGCAACGGAAACAATGTTTCCGGCCGTGCGATTGGGAATTTCAATTTTTGTATCACTCATGTTCTTTTATTCCAAGGTAGATTGTCCTCTCGCAATGCAAATGCTGCCGGAGCATAATCGGCTTCGGTGTGTTCCGCGTCGTTGAGGAGGGATTTAAAATGATGAATCGCTTTTTCAAGCGAATCGAAAACCGTGTCGTGGCCGACAAACGCGGGGGTATTCGCAACATTCTCAGAAACCCCCGTGCCTTCTTTCGGGTGGTATTCCAATACGAAGTGCCGGCGACCGATGGTAACGTGAATGAAACACACGCCCGATGGAAGAGGATCGACTTCGAGACGGCGGCAGGAATAGCCATGGGCTATCTCGCCAATCAAATCCTGAATTTTCAAATGGGTTCGCATCACTTTTTACCGTCCTTTACCAGAACGGATGTGTCTTCATCCGCATCGGCGATTCGGATTCCACCGTCGCCAAAACAGAAAATCAAATGCCGTCGCGTTTCGGCCATCAAAGCACCGTTTTCCAGTTCGTTATTCGATCCGTTTGCGGCGAATACATCCGGCCAGTGAAACGCAGGCGCGGAGGCGGAGTTTCGCGCGGCAATGGACAATACTCGTCCTCGACTTCTTCGATCAAGCGACAGACTAGCGCCATGGCTTCCAGAGCGTTGCTTGCAGGAGGCGCGGCCTTCAATCTTTGAAAGAAGATTTCGAGCCGCTCGTGAATGTTCATTACTTTCCATTGCCGTTCGACTCCGCCTTGTCCACCAGTTTCGTTTTCACAGCCGCCAAAATCTCCTTCACCTTCCAGGTCAAGCCGTCGGTCTTGTTAATGCCGCGGATGTTCGGGTTGCAATAGCGCGCGCGCAACAGCGCGCCGAGCTGGCCGTACCCGTAAATTCCCTCGTCGTTCATTTCGACGACAAACACGTGGTGGAAGCCCGAGAAAATATTTTCCAAACCGTTCGGCAACGGACTGATGTGCCGGAGATGAATCGAAGACACGCTGTCGCCGGCGGCGCGGGCGCGGTCCACTGCTTCGGAGATCGGGCCTTCGGTCGAACCCCAGCCGACCAGCAAAACGTTGCCCTCGTTCGGGCCGTGAATCTTCGGCACCGGCAAGGTCGCGCCGAGCGATTGCATTTTCTTGCGCCGCTTGGCGGTCATCTGCATGTGCAACTTCGGCGAGCCGCTCGGATGTCCCAATTCGTCGTGTTCCAAACCCGTCGCGACCGGATATTTGCCGCTCAGGATGCGCGTGCCGGGCACTACTCGTTTCACGGTGCCATCCGGCGTCGATAAATCGTAGGGTTTGTAATCCGCCACCGGCGAAAGATCCGGCGTTATGTCCTGGCAAACTTTTTGCAAATCCGGCTCCGGGAACGCCTCGATGCGCGTGGCAATCGCCTGGTCGCTCAAAACGTAAACGGGCACGTTGTATTTGCGGGCAATGTTCACCGCTTCAATCGCGGTGTAGAAACAATCCTCGACATTCGCCGGCGCCAGCACGACGCGCGGGGAATCGCCATGGCTTCCGTAGCAGGCGATGTTCAGGTCCGATTGTTCCACGCTCGTCGGCATGCCGGTGGAAGGTCCGCCGCGTTGAATATCGATGACGACCAGCGGCACTTCCGCCATGCCCGCCCAACCAGCCGCTTCCGACTTCAGCGCAATGCCCGGCCCGCTCGATCCGGTCACCGCCACGCGCCCGGCGTAACTCGCGCCAATGGCCATGGAGATCGCGGCGATTTCATCCTCCGTCTGCATGAAGGTGCCGCCGTATTTCGGCAATTCGCGCCGGAGCGTTTCCATGATGTCCGACCACGGCGTGATCGGGTAGCCGGCGCCGAAACGCACACCCGCGGCAATTAAGCCGTAGGCCATCGCTTCGTTGCCGTTCATCACGACCTGGTGGCGATCTTTCTTCTCGCTGTCCACGAAACGGAACAAGTCGACGATGTTGCCGAAGGTGTAACTATAGCCGGCATGGAAAGCGAGGAGCGCGTTTTTCGCGATGCTCTCGTCCTTGCCACCGAAGCGTTCGTTAATGAGGCGTTCGAGCTTCGGCACATTCAAATCAAACATGCGAGCCACGAGACCAAGTGTGAAAATATTTTTGCCCTTGTCCTTGGCGGTGCCGCCGATAGCTTCAACCGTGAGAGTCGAAATCGGGATGCCCACGTGATGATAATCATCCTTCCACTCCGCTTTTGGTTCCACGTGGTCTGAATCGTAAAGCACGATGCCGTGCTTTTTCAGCGAGGCGATATGCCCTTCGTACGAATGCTGATAGAACGCCAGCAGCACATCTGCCTCATCACCGGCGCTCAGGACTTCGCCCGAGCCGATGCGGACTTGGAAAATCGAGGGACCGCCGGAAATCGTGGCTGGAATCGTCATGAAGGTCATGACTTCCTGCTCGCTGCGCCCGGCGAGCCGCGCCAGGAAACCGCCGATTGCTTGAATGCCGTCCTGTGAATTACCCGCGATGCGGATGACCGCCTCGGATATTTTAGAGATTTTGGGAGTGCCGCCCGCAGATGGCGCAGCCATGGTTGTATCGCTCATGAAAGGTGCCTGATAATCTATTTAAAATTTCTCGCAAAGGGGCCTATGCCGGTGAGGAATTGTCGGCAAGAACACCGTTGCCTTGACACACTATCACCGATGCATACTGTGTCAATTTCTAATGTAAAATTATATCTCGTTGCTTATGAGCAGTTTGCGATGTTTTTTGACGCTAGCTTCCGCAAAGCAAAATATAGGAATTAGGCGGTCTAATTTCGGTCACCCCCACTATCATCCGGGGTTCTCGAAATGGGGTCTCAGGCATGCGAAATAGTTCGGGTATTTGACGTCATTTCCCGTCC
This sequence comes from Verrucomicrobiia bacterium, assembly GCA_036488095.1. Taxonomy (GTDB): domain Bacteria; phylum Verrucomicrobiota; class Verrucomicrobiia; order Limisphaerales; family DASXHY01; genus DASXHY01. The sequence goes on from DASXHY010000242.1 coordinate 7,111, forward strand.
AGGCACTTCGCGAGCGCCTCCGCCACCCCGAAGCCGTGCGGCAGTTCGCTCACAAATCCGTTTTGGGCGCGCACCAAGGCCTTGACGGCATCAATGCCGTTGGCAGGTGTGGCCAGAAAGTGCGCGTAGTCCCGTGAGAGCATCGGCAAATCGTTCCAATGATCGCCCGCCGCAAAAACTTCCTCCGGCTGAATGCGGAGGCGGCGCATCAACTCCGCGAGCGCCGCGCCCTTGTTGTAGGCCGCGTGACTGAAGCGCGCATAAACGTCATTGCGCACGACCGTCAGGTCGGGAACACCTCGGCAATATTCCTCCAGGTATTGATTGATCACCTCCGCGTCCGCCTTGTTCCCGGCGATGAGGCAAAACGGCGAATACGGGTCCTCATAAACCGTCGCGTGAAACCGGGAGTTGATCCATTCCATCAGCCGAGGCAAATCGGGAACGATGCGCGTGAACAGTTTCTCGTGCGAACGTGTGCATTCCGAGTTCCACTCCTCCAACCCCACGTAACGCACGCCGTCGTGCGTATGAATCTCGCGCTCCACCAGCACCAGATAATCCGGCTCGATGGAAATTTTCGCGCGGCCGAGCGATTCCATCAGGCTGGCCATCTCGCGGCCCGTGTTGATGACCCATTTCACCCCGCGCGCTTGCTGCTCGGCGATAATTTGCTGCAAATTCTCGGGAATCGGAGGGTTTTCGAATTCCGCGAAAATGGTCCCGTCAAAATCGGTTGAAATCAGTTTAATTGGCATTTTTCAATTCGTATTGTGTGTTGCATGTACGTGTTCCGAATTCCGCGAACACGCCACAGGCTGTCATCATACGTCACGCAACACGGAACGCGCAACACGCACGCGCCGCTTGCTTCGCGAGCGCATCGTGGGCTACGTTGGCCCATACCGAGATGACGCTTCAGGAAAAATACGACGACGCCATGTTTGATTTCAGCACGGCCGATTACGACCGCGCCATCGAGAAGCTGAAAGCCATTCTCGCTGAAGACCCAGAATATTTTGATGCGCAGCTTTCCCTCGGCATGGCTTATTATCGCAAAGGCGATTACACCACCGCGATTGCCGAGGGACAGAAAGCGGAAAAGTTGAAGCCGGGCGAGCAACTCGTCCACACGAACCTTTCGCTTTTTTACATGAAAGCGGGCGATAAAAGCCTGGCCGAGCATCACGGCATGCAGGCGCGAATTTCATCGTGGAAATCGGACAAAACCAAACCCGGCGACGCGCCGAAGGGCGATCCGGAATTGGAAATGGCCAAGCCGCCGCCTCAGCAAATCAAGCCGCCGGAAAAATTTCCCGACATGCCGTGGAAGAAAAAGAGTTGATAGTTGTTAGTTGAATGTTGAGAGTGAGATTTGATGAAAAGTGCCTACGAACTCGCGATGGAGCGGTTGAATAAGACTTCGCCCACCGTCAAATTGACCGCCGGGCAAAAGAAGGAACTCGCCGAATTGGATTCCAAGTACGCGGCCAAAATCGCCGAGCGGGAAATCGCGTTGGCAGACGAAATCAATAAATTTGCCGCCGCCGGCGACGCCGAAAAAATGGAGCAAGCGCAGCGCCAACTCAGCGACGAACGGAAAAAGTTGCAAGCCGAGATGGAAGAGAAAAAAGAACGCGTGCGCCAGGGCAAAGCCTGATGATTTTTTTGCAGCGGCGCCCCGGGGGGCGGGGGCGCGCCGCTACGTCCCAAATCGCTCCAATCTATTTCTTTCTGAGCGCTTCGTCGATCTCATGAATCGCCCGATCGACGTGCGCGGCAGCGTGTTCGCGATCCCGCGCCTCGAGCTTGCCACTGGCCTCACGCAGCATCCTCCCGGATTCGGCGACCAGTTCGTCCGACTGCATTTGCCGCTCGTGTTCCGATCCGTGGCCCTTTAGATCCAAGCCGATGTCATGACCGGCAAGTTCCAGTTCCTTGAGGGCCGTAGCCTTATGGCCGCCGTAATCGTGCTTTGCCATTTTCAACAGGACATAAGCATGCGCGATTTCGTCGCGCGGCGTTTCAGCGCGGGCGCTCAGTCCGAAAGACAGCGCGACCACGAATGCAGCAATTTTCAGGGATAGGGATCGATAGGTTGATTTCATTTGCCAGCTATATAGCCAATGACAATTCTCATGTCAAATGGGGTTCATCCGCCAGGTATTCTCGATTTACGATTGACGCGCCAATTGAACTTGGCATACGCCCATGCAAAACACCTCGTCAATCGTAAATCGTCAATCGTAAATTCAGGCGGGCTTTAATCCGCGCTGCAACAACTCGTAATGATACAACGCCACCACCACCAGCGGATGGCGGATTTTGCCGGACGCGACCAGGCCGGGTAATTCCGCCAGCGGGACCAGTTTGGTCACTAATTCCTCGGCGTGGTCCCATTCGAGGGGATGCACGCATCGGCAGTTCTCCACCATCACGGTGAAGCACTTGTTGCTCATGATCGCCGGGTTCGCCCAGACGTCTCCAATCACACGGGCGTTGGCGCCTTCGTAACCGGTCTCTTCGCGCAATTCCCGCTGGCCGCAGAATTCCGGTGAGGCATCTTTTGCGTCCATCATGCCGCCGGGAATTTCCAGTTCCACCGTGTTCGAGCCGTGGCGATACTGTTCCACCATCACCAACTGCTGGTCCGGTGTCACGGCGATGACGTTCACCCAATTGACCGAATCGATGACATAGAACTCATGCTCCTTTTTGGTAAGGGGAGAAATTTTTTTGTCGGCGCGAACGGTGAAAATTCGAAAATCACCGAGCGGACGCGAACTGATTTTTTCCCAAGGCTTTATCATTTACGATTTACGATTGACGAGATCTTTTGCAAGGGTACGCGCCGGGTCCAATCAACGCATAAGTCGCAAATCATAAATTCACACC
>DASXHY010000271.1:0-6233 GCA_036488095.1 Verrucomicrobiia bacterium
CCATGCCCCGTGGCGTATCGAATACATCCTCGCGCCCAAACCCGCGCTGGATGAAAGTTTGTTTACCCGTATCGCTCAATCCAGCGATGACGAATCTAATTACGTCGTAACCCGGGACCGGACCTGCTTTGCGTTGCTCAATAAATATCCCTACACCGGCGGACATCTCATGGTCGTGCCCTACAAACAAACGCCCGACCTGCACGGTTTGACCGACGAGGAACTTTCCGATTTGATGAAACTCACGCGCCGCTGCCAGATGGCCCTCAGCAAAGTGATGAAACCGGACGGGTTCAACCTCGGCGTGAACCTCGGCAAATGCGCCGGTGCCGGTATCCTCGAACATTTGCACATCCACATTGTCCCGCGCTGGAACGGCGATACGAATTTCATGCCCGTCATCGCCGGCGCGACGGTGGTGCCGCAAGCATTGAATGAATTGGCGGCCCAACTCCGGCAGGCTCTCGCGGAATGATCTTCTCACTTTTCAACTTCGCTGTAGCAGCCGGCGTAAGGAGGCTCATACCATTTCTGCGCGAAAAAGTCAGAGCCTTCTTACGTCGGCTGCTACGGTTCAGCGATGCATTTCGCGAATTTTTTGGAGGAATTCCAGATCTCGACAGTTCATTTTCCCATGGCTACCGAAACACTTCATTTTGAAAACGCGCGCGTCGCACAGCAGTTGTTCAACAACGACCCGCGCAATCTCCAGGCGCTCGATCAGCAACTCGGCGTCAAAGCCACCTCCCGCGAAGGCTGGATCAAACTCGAAGGCGAAGCGGACGCATTGGAGCGTGCGAAGAATTTGTTTCTTTCGCTCGAAGGCTCGCTCAAGGCCGGCACGCCCATTCGCAATCGCGAATTTTCGCACGCGCTGAACATCGTCAAGCATGAAGGCGTTTCCACCCTCAGAGACATCATGGGCGACCGCATCACGACCTCCGAGAAAAAAGGCGGCGTGACGGCGAAGACTGTCGGGCAAAAAAAATATTTGGATGCCATCCGCACGCACGATGTCACCTTCGGCATCGGGCCGGCCGGCACAGGCAAAACCTACCTGGCCGTGGCCACGGCCCTGTCTGCATTGCGCGAGGGAAAAGTTTCCCGAATCATTTTGACCCGCCCGGCCGTTGAGGCTGGCGAGGCGCTCGGTTTTTTGCCCGGCGATCTGTACGAAAAAATCATGCCGTATTTGCGCCCCTTGCACGACGCGTTGCACGATATGCTTCCGGCCGAGGATGTCCAAAAAAATATGGAACGTGGCATCATTGAGATCGCGCCGCTCGCCTATATGCGCGGCCGCACGCTCAATAACGCCTTTATCATTCTGGACGAGGCGCAGAATTCCACCATGGAGCAGATGTTCATGTTTTTGACGCGGCTCGGCAGCTCCTCCAAAGCCGTCATCACCGGCGATGAAACGCAAATCGATTTGCCCGCGCACAAACATTCCGGACTGCTGGAGGCGCACCGCGTCTTGAAGCACATCGAGGGCATCGCCGTGGTCGAATTTTCCCGGCGCGACATCGTCCGTCATCCGTTGGTGCAGCGCATCATTGCGGCGTATGAGGAGCATCGCGGCAAAAACGCAACCGGCCGTTCGGGAGAACCCGCTTGAGCGGCGATTTGCTCATCAAAAATCGCCAGCGCGCCGTCCCGCTGAATACCCGGCTATTACGCACGCTCACCAACGCGCTGCTTCGAGAGATTCTTGAGCTCGAAAACTTCGACCTAGCCATCTATATCGTCCGCGCCTCGGAAATGGCCCGGCTCAACGAAACCTTCCTGCAACACATCGGCTCCACGGATGTCATAACCTTCGACTATTCCGAAAACCCGAAACCCGACTTGCCGCGCCGAAGCGCCGCGGAGGCGGGAACTCGAAACTCGAAACTTTTCCTGCACGGCGAGATTTTCATCTGCATCGACGACGCCAGGGCGCAAGCCCGCCAATTCCGCACGTCCTGGCAAAGCGAACTCGCCCGATATATCATTCACGGCGTCCTGCACCTGCGCGGTTTTGACGATATCCGCCCGGCGCACCGCCGCAAAATGAAACGCGAGGAAAACCGTTTGCTCCGCGAAACTTCCCGTCGTTTTCCTTTGAGGAAACTGGGCGGCAACCCTAAACTCACGCCGTGAAAAAAACCTTCCTGGCCCGCTGGCGCGCGAATTTTTTCACCGGCCTGGCCGTCGTCATGCCGGGCGTGATCTCCATCGGCGCGCTGGTCTGGATTTTCGGCACCGTCGCCGCGTTCACGGACACGCTGCTGTTTTTTCTGCCTCATGAACTCACGCACCGGGACCACGGAACCGGCAAGATGTTCTGGTATTGGAGCCTCGCGGCTTTCCTGCTGGCGATTTTTCTCGTGTGCGCCGCGGGCTTTGCGGCGCGAAATTATTTTGGGAAAAAAATAATCGAATGGGCGGACCGGGCGCTGATGCACATTCCACTGCTGAATAAAATCTATGGCGCGACCAAACAAGTCAACGACGCCCTGGTCACCGGCAACAAAAACTCGTTCAAGACCGTCGTGCTCATCGAATTTCCGCATGCCGGCTCCTACTCGCTCGGCTTTCTCACCAGCGAAAATGCGGAAATCAGGGTGCAACCGGAGGAAAAACTCGTGTGCGTGTTCGTGCCCACCACGCCGAACCCGACCGCCGGCTTCCTGATGCTGGTTCCGGACGCAAAAGTCACTCGCTTGAAAATGTCGGTTGCCGACGGCCTTAAATATATCATCAGCCTCGGCGCCATTGCGCCGGGATTCCCGGCGCCCGAACGCTAATGCAGACGACCGAGCGCGCCCACGGGCTGATTCTCCGTACGCGGCCATTGACGGAAACCAGCCTGATCGTGAATTGGCTGACGCCGGAATTCGGCCGCATCAGCACGGTGGCCAAGGGAGCGCGCCGGGCCAAATCGCCATTCCGCGGCAAGCTGGATTTATTTTACGAAGGTGATTTCAGTTTCCAACGCAGCCGCCGCTCGGAACTGCACACGCTGCGGGAAATCGTTCTCCGCGAGACTAATTCTGCGCTTCGCCATGAACTGGCTTATTTGCAGCAGACGTCGTATTGCTCGGCGTTGATCGAACAAACGACCGAGACGCAAACGCCTATTCCTGAGATTTACGAATTATTTTATGCGTTCCTCCGCGCGCTCCCGAAACAGCCGGCGAAGCCGCGGACGATTTTTGCTTTCGAGTTTAAGTTGCTTCGCGCCCTGGGGTTGTCGCCGAACCTTGAAGAGAGCAACCTTTCCGCGGAAACGCGAGCCTTGGCCAATGCGCTGACGGAAACGGATTGGGAAAAGCTGCCTGAATTACGCGCCAATGCTGCGCAGGCGCGCGCTGTGCGGCAATTCCTCCACGGCTTCCTCATTTTTCATTTGGGGAAAATTCCGAGAGGGCGCGCGCACGCGGTTGAATAGTAGGCCGCTAACAAGGCAGAAGAATTTCTTCGCGAGGTTCACGCTGAACGTCGTTGCGGAAAAAGTTAGAGCCTCCTCTCGTCGGCTGCTACCGGAAATGTTACGCCGCGACCACTGAGCCGCCCGACATCTCCGGCTCAACCCACTTCCCGTGCTCTCGAATTAAATCCACCAACCGCTCCACTGCTTCGGCTTCCGGAATGTTGAACTTGATCGGCGTTTTGCCGACGTAGAGATTTATTTTCCCGGGCGCGCCGCCCACGTAACCAAAATCCGCATCCGCCATTTCGCCGGGGCCGTTCACGATGCAGCCCATGATGGCGATTTTCACGCCTTTCAGATGCTCCGTGCGCGTTTTGATGCGCGCCGTGACGGTTTGCAGGTTGAATAACGTTCGCCCGCACGAGGGGCACGCGACGTAATCAGTCTTGAATGAACGGCAACTCGCCGCCTGCAAAATATTGTAGGCGAGCCGTAGCGACATGCCCGCGCCTGATTCACCGCGAACCAAAATGGCGTCGCCGATTCCGTCCGCGAGCAAGGCACCGATGACCACCGAAGCGCGCAACAGCGCAATCTTTGGTTCGAGCGGCGTCGATTCGAAACGGATGCAATCCTTGAGCAGAATCGGATTGTTGCGGCCAAGCTGTTTCAATTTCGCCGCCAGCAGGCGAAACGCGGTGATGGCCGGCAGATTCAGGCCGTCCTTCACCGTCACCAATTGCGTGTCGCAATTGATTTCGAAATCCTGCGTTGGATCGATTTCGAAAATGTTCAAGTCTTCGTAAACCGCCTCGGGCTTCACGTCGTCTTTCGGACGGATCTTCGGCGCGACCTTGTCCCACGTGGCGCGCGTGACGACCACACGGATCAATTGTTCACCGCCGCATTTCGTGTTGTCGTTCAGCCCGATTTCCGGCGTCTCGCGACGTTCGAAATGGAACGGATCGAAGGGGAATTGGCGATTGGCGATTGGCGATTGGCGATTGGTCAATAACGGAATCTGCGCCAGCAGGTCGTTGCAAACTTCGATTTCGCGCGGCGAATCTTCCGTGAGCGAGACGCGGATGGTGTCTCCCAACCCGTCGCACAACAGCGAGCCGATGCCGATGGCTGATTTGATGCGACCGTCCTCACCCTCGCCCGCTTCGGTGACGCCAAGGTGAATCGGATAGTTCCAATCCGGCCCTTCCTGCTCCAACCGCGCCACGAGCAGCCGATAGCACTCGATCATCACCTTGGGATTCGATGATTTCATCGAGAACTTGAAATTGTGAAAATCGTTTTTGCGCGCAATGCGGGCAAATTCCAGCGCGCTCTCCACCATGCCCAACGGCGTGTCGCCGTAACGGTTCATGATGCGGTCGCTGAGCGAGCCGTGATTCGTCCCGATGCGCAGCGCGCGATTCAACCGTTTGCTTTCGAGCACGAGCGGCGTGAATTTGTCCTCGATGCGCTTCAACTCCGCTGCGTATTGATCGTCTGTGTATTCCTTGGTCGCGAATTTTTTGGAATCGGCGTAATTGCCGGGATTCACCCGCACGACCTCGACCCATTTCACCGCTTCCATCGCGGCCTCGGGTTTGAAATGAATATCCGCCACGATCGGCACGGTGCAGCCGCGCTTGCGAAGTTCCGCCACGATGTTCTGCAAATTCGCCGCGTCCTTTACCGTCGGCGCGGTGATGCGCACCAATTGGCAGCCGACCGCGACGAGTTCCAGCGTTTGCTTCACGCATTCCGCCGTGTCCATCGTGTCGCACGTCAGCATGGACTGCACGACGACCGGATGGTCGCCGCCAATGATCACGCCACCGCTTTTCGGGTCGCCAACGACGACTTCGCGGGTTTTCCTGCGTTTATAGAAGTAAGGTGATTCGCAGTAATGCATAGTTACCGGGGAGCCGCAGGCGCGGGTTCTGCGGAGTTGCTGTGAGGTTCTTCGATCTGAGATTTGGTTTGAAACATCGCGCGGAACATTGGGAATCGCTTGATGTCAGCCGCGGTCACGTAAATCATAAAGCAAATCAACAGCAGGGCGAATCCAGTCGTGACGTATTCGATGAACTTCGGACTCAATGGACGCCGGCGAATTTTTTCGACGATCGCCATCATGACGTGGCCGCCATCCAGCACCGGCATGGGAAGCATGTTGATGATGGCCAGGTTAATGTTAAGCAACACGAGGAAACTCAACGCCAACCGGTAATCCAAATTCACATAGGAGGCGAGAATCGACAAAATGCCCACCGGCCCGCTCAAATCCTTCACTTTGACTCCGGTTTGTTTGCTGTGAATCAGTGCCCCAATCGTCCCGAATGTGCGGTCGGTGACTTCTTTGACTTGCGCCCAGGGCGACGGCCCCGGACGTTTCACTTCATAAACGCCTGGGCTGAAGACCACGCCAATGCGCGCGCGCTTGTTTAGCGGGTCATAGGCGGGTGTGATCGCAACCGTTCGCTTCTCACCTTTGCGCAGGAACGTGATTTCGCACGATGAACCGGCAGTGTTCGACACAACCTCCATCATGCGTTCCTGGCTTGGCGTGGGGATTCCGTTGATCGAGAGAATCGTGTCACCGGGTTTCAAATCCACCTTTGCCGCAGGCATGTCGGGTTCTACTGAGCCGATGACGGGATGCTCACGCGGGTCCAGATTCAGCCATTTGCCGCCAATAGGGCTGGCTTTGGCAGTCAGGTAGTAAACGTTAGTTTCCTTGCCGTGCTGAATCGCGACGGGCAGCACATTGGTCGTCGCCGTCAACGTCTCATAAGTAATATCCTGCCACGATTCGACGGGA
>DASXHY010000322.1:0-3788 GCA_036488095.1 Verrucomicrobiia bacterium
GGCGCCAAACACCAGGAAAAACAGCCAAAGGAAAGGAATAGAGGTTTTCATCAAATCTGACGAACGTTTGGGGATGATGTTAAAGGCGCACTTTGGAACTTCTCACTGCGCCCCGTAATACTTATCCACCTTCGCGGAAACGTCCTTGTAGCCGATGTCCACTTCGTAAATGAGTTTGAACTGCTCAATCGCCTCTTCCTTTTTGTCCATCGCTTCGAGAACCGTGCCGAGATTGTAAACCAAATCCTTTTTCTCCTCGTCAAAGACCGGCTTCTCCTTGATCGCTTCCTGGAACGTTTTCGCGGCCAGGTCAAACATCTTCCGCTTGGCAAAAATCTGCGCCAGATAATTCATGGACGCGAGTTTCTTGTTGGGATTGGTCTTTGATTTCTGAAATTCCCCCGTCGCTTCATTCATCTTTCCCGCATCGAAATAAAGCACGCCCATTTCATAACGAATCGCGAGGTCCATCGGATTTCTCTCCACGCGCTTCTGGCATTCGGCGATTCGATACGCCTGCTTCTCGGCATTAATTTGCGCGACCTTGTCCGTGTAATCCGGCGCCGTCGCGTCCAGTTGCTCGATCTGATAATCAAACCGCCGCGCTTTGGTTTGGGCAATGGCGGCATCGATCGTGGCGTCGCTGGCGCCGGCCTCGGTCGCCTTGATTTGCTCGTAGTATTGCAGCGCGAGATCGAATTTCTTTTTCTGCGTATACAATTCCGCAATATTCCGAAGCAGCCGCAAATTGTTCGGCTCGGTTTTCAATCGGGCTTCGTATTCCGCAATGAGATTCTGCGCCTGGTCCTCGGTTTTTTGGACGCGATTCGCCTGCTCCATTGAAACCGCCTCTTTTTCATTCCGCAAAATATCGCGATACGATCCTTTCCCGTCGGCGAGCGCGTCGTAGCCGCCTTCGCTCAAAGTTTTCCGCGCGGACAAATCCTTCAACGCCTGGTGCAGTTCCGGGTCGCTCGGCGTCGCGCGCGCGAGTTCCATAAGAATTCGTTCCGCGCGCTGCGCCTCGCCCGTTTCAGCCAGCATGTTCGCGTATTGAATCGCGACGTTTTTATCCTTCGGCGAATTCTTGAATAATACGTCCAGCGACATCACCGCCGTGCGCGGCATGTCCATCGCGATGGCCGCCTCCGCAATCAGCCGGTGCCCGGGCGAACTGGTGGGATCGCTGTTGAGGATTTGCTCGCCAATGTTCAGCGCCTCCGTGGGATTCCTGCGCAACGCAATTTGCCCCTTCGCCACCAGCGGTGAAGAACTCGCGCTACTCCACGCCTTTTTGAAAAACCCGCTGCCGCCACCGGCTTTTCTGGCCTGCGCCTGGCGCAACGCCTTGCGGCCGTCATAGAAAGTCGGTTCCTTTTCCAGCACCTGGGTGAGAAGATCCACGGCGTAATCGTAGTTCTCGCGAATCAAGGCATCGTTGCCCTTTTGGAATATCACTCTGACGTCCCGGGAAATCTCATTCACGCTCTTTTCTGCCATGACTGCAATTTAACGCCAGAGCCGGGAAGAAATCAATGCAATCGCGCAGTAGTGGCACGGGCGTCTCGCCCGTGCGAAGCTGTTCCGGGTAACTTGAATCGAAACGCACGGGCGAGGACGCCCGTGCCACTATCAAATCGTAAAATCCACGTCGTCCGGTTTCACGGTCTCGGTCGGTGGTAAAAACATTCCCGCGCCCACCGTCGCATTCGTGCCTTGCTCAATCAAAATAAACGACCCCGTCAATCGGTTCGTGGTATAACCGTCGAACACTAGCGGCTTGGAAGTTTTCAGCCGAATCACGCCGATGTCGTTCATGCCGAGTTCACCGGGGCTGGGTTCGGATTCAAACGTGGACAGCCGGATCCGGCTCTCCAGGCTGGACACCACCGCCTGCACGGTCTGCGTCGTGTGCTTTACGAAATATTTTTTTCCCTGTTGCAATGGCTTCGGGTGCATCCAGCAAATCTTCGCGTGCAAATCCGAATTCAAACCCGGCAGACTATCAAAGCCAACCAGCATGTCGCCGCGGCTGATGTCGATGTCGTCCTCGAGGCAAATCGTCACCGATTGCGGACAGAACGCCTCCGTCAATGAACCGTCCAGGCTCCAGATGTCCTTGACCTTGCTTTTCAAGCCGCTGGGCAGCGCCAGCACATGTTGCCCCTTGCGAATAATCCCGCCTGCCACCTGCCCGCTGAGTCCGCGGAAATCGTGCATCGCAGGGTCAGTCGGATCGTTCGGGCGATTCACCCATTGCACCGGGAACCGAAACGCGCTCAGGTTCCAATCGCTGGCGATGTGCACCGTTTCCAGGTGGCCGAGCAAATTCGGCCCTTGATACCACGGCGTGTGTTTCGAAGTGTCCACCACGTTGTCGCCGTTCAGCGCGCTGATGGGGATGAATTTCACATCGCGAAAAACATCGAGGCGCGGCAGAAAACTTTCGATCTCATCGCGAATTTCCAAAAACCGTTCCTCGCTCCAATCCACCAGATCCATTTTGTTGACCGCGATGACAATGTGCGGAATGCCCAGCAGCGCCGCGATATAAGTATGCCGGCGCGTTTGCTCGATGACTCCCTGCCGCGCGTCGACCAGCACGATCGAGAGATTCGCGGTCGAAGCGCCGGTGACCATGTTGCGCGTGTATTGCACGTGCCCGGGCGTGTCCGCCACGATGAATTTCCGCTTCGGCGTCGCGAAATAACGATACGCCACATCAATCGTGATACCCTGCTCGCGTTCGGCGCGCAGGCCGTCGGTCAGGTTCGCGAGATTGATTTGCCCGCCGCCCGTGATATCGGCGCTGCGTTCGAGCGCCTCAATCTGGTCCTCCATCAAATTTTTGGAGTCGTAAAGCAACCGGCCGATGAGCGTGGACTTGCCGTCGTCCACCGACCCGCAGGTGTTGAAACGAAGGATTTCGATGGGATGTTGTGAGAGGGGCATGGAGAAAAATTAAACCGTAGATGAACGCAGATACACGCAGATGCAAAGAAGACGATTCCCGTTTTGGAGAGACAATTGGTAATTACAATCTGCGTTCATCTGCGTTTATCTGCGGTTGAAATCAGAAATACCCCGCTTTCTTGCGGTCTTCCATCGCCGCCTCGCTCGCCTTGTCATCCGCGCGCGAGCCGCGTTCGGTCACCCGCGCGGCGGCAATTTCAGCCACAATATCATCCACGCTGTCCGCGCGCGATTCAATCATCCCCGTGCTGATCATGTCCGCAATCGTGCGCACGCGCACCACCAGCCGCTTGATCGGTTCGTTCGGCTTGGGACGCCCGCCCTCGAACGGATCGGGTTTGCCGTTGGCGATATGCGCCGGCGGCACCGGCAGCCACTGGCCACCGCGGCGAAAACAATCGCGCTCATGGCTGAAATAAATCGTCGGCACCTCCAACTTTTCGCGGCGGATATATTCCCACACGTCCATTTCCGTCCAATTCGAAAGCGGAAACACACGCATGTTTTCGCCAGGATTCAACCGCGCGTTGTAGAGATTCCAGATTTCCGGCCGTTGGTTTTTCGGGTCCCACTGGCCGAAGCCGTCGCGGAAGCTGAAAAATCGCTCCTTCGCGCGCGCCTTTTCCTCGTCGCGCCGAGCGCCGCCGATGCAGCAATCAAATCGATATTCCTCAATCGCGCCCAGCAACGCAGGAATTTGCAAACGATTGCGGCTGATGTCCCCCTTCGTCACCACCGCCGTGCCGTCCGCGATGGCCTGGTCGACCGTGCGGACGATCAGTTTCGCGCCAAGTTGTTTCGCGCGGCGGTCTCGA
>DASXHY010000462.1:0-4271 GCA_036488095.1 Verrucomicrobiia bacterium
GCGCTACGCTACAATCTGCGCCGCGAGTTGATTGAGTTCGCGCGGCGGCGTTTGTTGCAGCAACGGCAGCGCATCGGCCAGGGAGATTTTATTTCGTTCGACCAGTTGTTGAACGTGGACGCGCTTACGATTGGTTTTGCGCGCCGGTTCGCGACCTATAAACGCGCGCCGCTCATCTTTCAACAGATGGAAAACATCGTGAAGCTCACGCGGGACAAATCGCGCGCGATCCAATTTGTTTTTGCCGGCAAGGCGCATCCGCGCGATGACGACGGCAAGCGCTACATCCAGCACATCATTCATCTCAGCAAATACAGCGATCTTCAGGGGAGTCTCGTGTTCATCGAGAACTACGATATTCATGTGGCTCGGCAAATGGTTTCCGGCTGCGACGTCTGGCTGAACAATCCGCGGCGTCCGCTTGAAGCATCCGGCACGAGCGGCATGAAAGCCGGCTGCCACGGCTGCCTGAACCTGAGCATTCTCGACGGCTGGTGGCGCGAAGGCTACGATGGCACGAACGGTTTCGCGATCGGCGAGGACGCGCACGCGGATTCCGTCGAGGAACAGGACCGCGAGGACAGCGCAAATCTGTTTCGTGCTTTGACCGAGGAAGTTGTTCCGCTCTTTTACAAGCGCGACGAGCAGGGAATTCCGCGCCAATGGATCCAACGCATTCGCCGCGCCATGACGACGCTGGTACCGCAGTTTACGACGGCGCGAATGGTGAAGGAGTATACTGAGAAGTATTATGGGACCAAGTGACACGTGTTACGTGTTGCGTGTTGCGTGATTTTATATTGAAGCGTGTTGACGAATTCACGCAACACGCAACACGTAACACGCCCGCTCACTAGACTTGGTTTTGCCGCGAAACAAGACTACCTTCCTCGCGTGCCGCTCGATATCAAATCGCAAACGAAAGAAGAGCTGGAAGCGCAATTCAAGGCGTGGAATGAGCCCGCTTATCGCGTGGGACAGGTTTTGGAATGGCTTTATGCGCATCGCGTGATGAACTGGGACGCGATGACCAATCTGCCGAAGGCTTTGCGCGAGAAATTGCGCAACTATTATTCCCTGCGAACGCTGGAACTGGTCCGCAAGCAAGGTTCACGGGACACGACGCAAAAATTTCTCTGGCGGCTTGCGGATCATTCGCTCATCGAAAGCGTCTTGATTCCCGCCAATCCGGCGCTTTATGGCGAGGTCAGCGACCGGCACACGCTTTGCGTTTCGACGCAGGTCGGTTGCGCCTACGGCTGCAAATTTTGCGCGAGCGGTCTGGAAGGCTGGAAGCGAAATTTAAGCATCGAAGAAATTGTCGACCAGGTGCTCGCCGTCGAACGCTGGGAAGCGCAAAACACGCAAACAGGAAACACGGAACACGGAACACGCAACACGGTTCCCCGTTTCATCGATAACCTCGTCATCATGGGCATGGGCGAGCCGCTGGCGAATTACGATAATCTGCTGGCGGCGCTGAAAATCCTGAATGCGCCATGGGGCGGCGGCATTGGCGCGCGCAAAATCACCATTTCGACGAGCGGCCTGGCGCCGCAAATCCGCAAGCTGGCGGATGAACCGTTGCAATTCCGGCTCGCCCTTTCGCTCCACGGAGCGACGGATGAGACGCGCAACAAGATCATGCCGGTCAACCGCAAGTATCCGTTGAAGGAGTTGACCGCCGCTTGCGAGTTTTACCAGAAAAAGAGGGGGCGGATGGTTACGTTCGAATACATCCTGATTGCGGGCGTGAACGATGGCCTTGACCAGGTCGCGCCGCTGGCGAAACTCGCCCGGACGCTGAATGCGAAAGTAAATCTGATTCCTTACAACAAGGTTGAAGACCTGCCGTGGGAACGTCCGAGCGAGCAGGCGCAGGAGGCATTCCTGGCCGCGTTGGAGAAGCAAAACGTCACGGCTACGTTGCGTCGCGAGAAGGGCCACGATATTGACGCGGCCTGCGGGCAGTTGCGCTTAAAAACAGAGCGTGAGTTGGCGAACGCTCGTTGATAGAGTTATGGCGTGAAACGAAAATCACAACGCAAGCCGAGTTCGCTGCCGCGCCGCGCCGCGCGGATGTTTGCCCGGCTCAAGTCCGTTCGGGGCTTGAGTGATGCGGAAAAATCAGTATACGCGCTCGGCCTCGCGGCCACGCCCGAAGAACGATGGACTCTAAACGAAAACTTCGTCCGGTCGCTCGGTTATTGGAAGCCCTTGAAGCGGAAGAAATCCAATTCATGCTGATTGGGATGTCGGCCGCCATTGTTCAGGGCGTCATGGAGACGACACTGGACGTTGACATCTGGATCAATCACCGAGCGGCTGAAATTCCACGGCAAACGGATTTGCGTGTTGAAGCTCGAACGTATTCTCAAAAGCAAGGAGACGGTGGCCCGCGATAAAGACCTCGCGCACATTATTCATATCCGCAATCTCTTGCGGTGTCGGCGCATGACAGCGACAAACCGTAAGAAAAAGGCCGTCTCGGCCAAACGGGGATCATCGTAACCTTTCCCTCGGCGTAACTCTCTATACATTCGACAAGCCCTTAAACAGTGTCACATTTGTGGGAGCACCGCAAAGTTTGCCGGGCGAAACGGAGTCTTTATGAAAATTCAACGTCGCGAATTTTTGAAACGGTCGGCCATCGGCCTGGGAGGCATGCTCGTCGGCGGGCGTCTCGGCGCGATTGAAGTGTCCGACCCGGCGCCGGCCAGCGCGAACACCATCCCCAAATATTTTGATCCATTTGAGCGCGTGACTTTGGGCAAAACCGGTTTGAAGGTTTCCCGCCTTTGCATGGGCACCGGCACGAGCGGCGTGCAGCATCAATCGAATCAAACACGGCTTGGCCGCGAGAATCTCAATCGTTTGTTGCGCGATGCGCTCGATCGCGGGATCCGGACTTTTGATTGCGCGGATCAATACGGCTCGCATCCGTATCTCGCCACTGCCATGAAAGGTGTGTCGCGCGAGAAATACGACATCTTTACCAAAATTCGCTGGCACGGCGGGGCAGATGAGCCGGATGCGAACGTGTACGTGGAACGTTTTCTCAAAGAGCTTTCGACCGACCACATCGATTTGCTGTTGATCCATTGCGTCACGGCGGCGGATTGGCCGCAGCAGATGCGCAAGCAAATGGATATTCTTTCCAAGTACAAGGAAAATGGCGTGATCCGCGCGCTGGGAGTTTCCTGCCATTCCATTCCCGCGCTCGAAGCGGCGGCCGCGGAACCGTGGGTGGAATCGGTCCATACGCGAATCAATCCTTACGGCATGAGCATGGACGGAGCGCCGGAGCGGGTCATTCCGGTGATCAAAAAAATTTACGCTGCGGGCAAAGGCGTGGTGGGAATGAAAATTGTCGGCGCGGGAAGATTGCGCGCGGATGCGGAACGTCGCCAGGAATCGGTGAAGTTCGCGTTGAATCTCGGTTGCGTGAGTATTTTGAATGTGGGTTTCGAGAGCCCTGAGCAGATTGATGGTTTGGCGGGACATATTCAGAAAACTGCCGTGACAACGGTTTGAAAAGCCCTCACCCCTGCCCTCTCCCATCCGATGGGAGAGGGAGAAGTTGTTCCAGCGCTGGGCCAAAATTCATGTCGTCGGCGGTCCATCCTTTCTCTTTCTCACCAATTTTAAAAATATCCCTGGACGGATTCCACCGCTGGATTGCATTACTCCCCTACCCGCTTTACTTTCTGCGCGTGATTGCTTTGCTTGATTATGGGTCCGGGAATCTGCGCAGTGTCTATAAGGCGCTGCTCAAAGTAGGCGCGGATGTGCGCATCGCGCAGCGGCCGGATGAAATGGACGGGGCCGAGGCTGTCGTACTGCCGGGCGTCGGGGCGTTTGACGACTGCATTCATGCGCTGCGGAAACAGGAACTGCTGGAGGCATCAAAAAAATTTATCGAGTCGGGCAAACCGTTTCTCGGTATCTGTGTCGGTTACCAGGCGCTGTTTGAGCGCAGCGAGGAATTCAATAGTTGCGCGGCGGGACTGAGCGTTTTCCGCGGCAGCGTGGTTCGGTTTCCGGAGGCGAACGGATTAAAGGTTCCGCAGATCGGCTGGAACCAACTCGAAGGCATCAATTCCAAATGTCCGCTGTATCGCGGAATCGAAAACGGCAGTTACGTTTATTTCGTGCACAGTTTTTTTCCGAAGCCGGTGGATTCGACGATTGTGGCGACGCGGACGACGTACGGGGAAAATTTTGCGTCGTCGGTTTGGCGCGACAATATTTTCGCGACACAATTTCACCCG
>DASXHY010000494.1:0-5653 GCA_036488095.1 Verrucomicrobiia bacterium
GGACGGATTATCCGCCTCGTCTTCTTCCTCTTCAATTTCGTAGCGCACGCGTTGGGAAATGCGCGGCCGAACGAAGCCATAAACCAGGTAAAGCGTGAAGGTCGCGGGCAGCACGTAATAAAGAATCGTGTGCCACACGAAAACGAGGCCGAAAATCAGCGCTGTAATGATGATTTTTTGGAAAGTGATCGTGGATCGCAACCCGAGCGCTTTGAAGCTCGGATACTTGACGGTGCTGACCATCATCATCGACAGAAAAACCAGCACGACAGGCAGAATATATTTCAGCGGACCGAGTGTATGCGCTTGTTCCGTTTCATCGGCATTTTCGTTGAGCTTGATGATGAGAAGCGTCAGCGAGGCCACGAGGCCCGCGGCGGACGGGATGGGAAAACCGAGAAAATCCTTGCTGCCCGCGTTGGCCGGCATCGCGGCCAGGCAATTGAACCGCGCCAGCCGAAACGCGCCGCAGAGCAGATAGATCGAGGCGATGAACCAGCCGAGTTCGGGGTGATTAAAGTGGGGGCCGTTGAAGACATCGCGGAGGACAACGCGATGGACGAGAAAGGCGGGCGCCGCGCCGAACGAAATCAAATCCGCGAGTGAATCGAATTCCCGACCGAACGGGCTTTCGACGCCGCCCATGCGGGCCACGCGGCCGTCAAACAGGTCAAAAATGCAGGCCAGCAATATGAAAAACAGCGCCCATTTGACTGGCCCAAAGTCGCCGCTGGAAATATCGGCTTCGACAATTTTCGTGAGCGCCACAAAACCGCAGAACAGATTGCCGGCAGTGAGCAGGTTCGGCAGAAAATAAATTTTTATCCGGCCCTCGGCAGGCTCTTGCGGCGGTGGATGAGGGACGGTTTCCATGGTTTAAAGGGCGAGGGATAACTTTCCGCCGCCGCGGAATCCAGGCAAAACGGCGCGCACGGAGTGGCGCGCCCTACCTTCGCGCGCGAGATTTGGAAAAACTTGAAGGCCGTTTCGCATAGCTATTATTCAAATGCCGCGAGGATTGATTCGCCGCCGACGACGCGGTCGCCCAGTTTCACTTTAATTTTGGCCGAGTGGGGCAGGTAAACATCCACGCGGGAGCCGAACTGAATGAGGCTGATGCGGTCGCCGCGCGCCAATTCATCGCCGACCGCGACAAACGGAATGATGCGCCGGGCGAGGACGCCAGCGATGAGCTTCACGCCGATTTTTTCATTGGCCGGGTCGGTGGATTCGATGCCGATGTAGACGTTTTCGTTGCAGGTGGCGCATTCCGTTTTCATAGCGTTGAGGAACTGGCCTTCGGTGGCCTTGAGATAGGCGACCTTGCCGCTAACCGGCGCGTTTTGCACGTGCACATCCACGACAGACAGGAACATGGAAATGCGCTGGCATTCGCGGCCCATGAATTGCGGCTCGGTGACGGCATCGATGACATCCACCTTGCCGTGGCCGGGCGAAAGGACGAGTCCGGCGCCGGCGGGCACGCGCGCGTTGGGATCGCGAAAGAAATAGAGGGTGAAAAGCGCGAAGAGGCACCAGACAAGAAAAATGAAAACCGAGACAGCCACCATCGCCGAGCTGATCAGCCAGCCCAGAACGCCGACGACTGGCAATAAGATCACGAGCACCAGCGTGATGAAAATCATCTTGAACGCTGCTTTCCTCGCTTTTCCCGAATGTTTCATCCGTGCAAGGTAAAGGCAAAGATTTGCGGTTCAAAGCCTAAATTCGGGGTGGTTTATGGGGAAAAGTGGAGCCTGGGATTTGGCTGTAGGAGCCGACAGAGGAGGCTCATTCTATTTCTGGAGAATATGGAGACAGGCAGGATGCCTGTCCTACGGGGCTTTGGCTTCATCCAGCGAATGGATCGCTTGCTGCAGTTTTCGCTCGATGGCTTTCTGGCGCTCGGGGGCGAGGATCTTGCCGCCGTCGAGTTCGCGGACGTAAAAGCTGTCGATGGCGGCGCCTTTCTCCGTGAGAATTTTCGCGGCGGAAATATCCAGGTCGAATTCGGCCAGCACCTCCGAAATGACGTACAAGAGACCAACACGATCTTCGGTTTCGATTTCAATGAGCGTGCGCGCCTCGGACGCTTCGTTGTCGAAATGGATGCGCGTGGGCATTTGCTCGCCGGTATAGGCTTGATAGAGCGGGCGCGTGATTTTGTGGCGCGCAATCAGCGCGTGAAAATCGACATCTTCATCGGTCAGCGCATTGCAGAGCAGTTTCTCGAACTCATCGCGCTGGCTGCGGTCGGCCAGGCTGCCCGTTTTGGCGTCGGTAACAAAAAATTCGTCCAGCACGATACCGTCCGTGCGCGTGAAAATCTGCGCGCTCAGAATATTGAGGCCCATGGCGCTGAAGGAGCCGGCGATTTTGGTGAACAGCCCGGCGCGGTCCCAAGTGCAGACTTTCACGGCGTTGTAGCCACGATCCGGCTCGTTGTGCCAGTTCACCACCGGAGTGAGCGGACTGTCCTCCTCGGAAATTTGCAGGCGCATGAAACGGTGCGCGACGATAAGATCCTCGAAAATGTCCCGCGCGGCGTGGATTTGAAAATACCTCGGCGGCAGCGTGGAAAATTGCGCTTCGAGCTCCTCGGGGCTGATGTGGCCGCTGGCGAGGCGGGCCACTTCGTCCATCAGCAATTCGCGCTGCTTTTCCTCGGCGCGAATGAATTCGCTCCCACCGGTCAGCAGCGGCGCGGCCTTGTTGTATAAGGACCACAGGAGGGCTTCCTTGAAACCGTTCCAGAGTTTGTCGCTGGTGGCCTGCGCGTCGGAGAAGGTGAGGAGCGTGAGCAGGTCGAGCGTTTCCGGGTTTTGCACTTCGGCGGCGAAGGTGCGAATGACCAGAGGGTCATCGAGGTCGCGCCGCTGCGAAAGGCTGGCCATGAGCAAATGGTTTTCCACGAGCACACGCAGGACGTGCGACGCCGAGCCGTCGAGCCGCAGCCGCCGGGCCACGCGCATGGCGAGGTCCGCGCCGACTTCGGAATGATTGCCGTGTCCCTGCGGTTTGCCGGTGTCGTGCAGGAGCAGCGCGAGATAAAGCAGGAACGGCCGCTCGAGCCGTTGCAGCAATGGCGCATACGCCTCGGTGGGCGGCGCTTTGGCCTCCCAAATTTTATCCACCTGATCGAGGCAGACGAGCGTGTGCTCGTCGGCGGTGTATTGGTGATAAAACTCGTGTTGAACCAGGCAGGTGAGCTTGCCGAATTCGGGGATGTATTTGCCGAGCAAACCGACTTCGTGCATGGCGCGCAAAATGGGAGCGACATTTCCGCGTTGGGCGAGAATTTCCAAAAAAGTTTCGCGCACGTGCTGGTCGTTCAGGAACTCGCGATCGGCGAGCGAGAGTTCCTTGCGGATGAGTTGGGCGAGGTCGGGATGCAATCGCAGCCCGCGTTGTTGCGCGTAGAGAAACACGCGCATGAGCCGCCGGGGTTGGTCACGGAAAACGCGGTTCGAGGCCGCATGGATTTCGCCTTTGCTGAATTTGAAGCCGTCCACGGGTTCCGGCTCGACTTTTTTGCGCTTGCCGGGAATCAACGCGGTGAGCGAGGAAATCTTTGAGGAGATCAAGCCGGGCTGCTGAGGGACAAGCGCCATGCGCTGCTCGAGCGTGCGCGTGATGATGTAAATGTTGCGCGAATGAGTATAAACGTCGCGCATGAATTTCTCGATGCGCTTGCTGGGCGAGCGGTCGGTGTAGCCGAGATTATGCGCGATGGCCGGTTGGAGCGCCTTGCTCAAAACGTCGGTGGCGCGGTTCGTGTGATAATGCATGTCCGTGCGCACGCGGAGGAGAAAGTCGTAGGCGGCATCGAGCTGCCGGCGTTCGGCGGCGCTGACGAATTCCTGCTTCTGCAAATCGGCCAGCGAGCGGGTGCCGTATTTGAAAAAGGTCATCCACAAAAGATTTTGATAATCGCGCAGGCCACCGCAGCCGTTTTTCAGGTTCGGCTCCTGCATGGACGCGGAGTTGCCGAATTTCGCGCGCCGCGCGGCCTGGTCTTCCAGCCGCATGGCGATGTATTCGTCCACGTAGCCGCCAATGGATTTGCTCAGGAGCGATTTTTGGAATTTTTTGAACAACGGCTCGCTGCCGATAATCAGCCGCGCCTCGATGAGCGAGGTTTTGGATTGCATGTCGCTGTTGGCGACGGAAATGCAGTCCTCGATGCTGCGCACGGAGTGGCCGACTTTCAGGCCGAGGTCCCAGAGCGGATAGAGAATGCCATCAACGAGCTTCGCCAGGTGCGGCAAAGGGCGGCGTCCACCCATGACGACCTGGCCATCGTGCAGGAACATGAAATCGATGTCGCTGTGGGGATTCAATTCGGCGCGGCCATAACCGCCGATGGCGACGAGTGCGAGTGGCGGAAATTCCTTTTGCGCCTGCTCGGACAAGCTGCCCTTGGCCGCGTTCCACAGATAGCGCAGGAGCACGTCGAGAATGGCCGCGCGCGCGCGGCAAACTTCGCGCCCGCCGCCGCCGGAGCCGTGGAGCAGTTTGACGCGGTGCGTTTCGACCTTCAGGAACGCTTTGAAACGCGCCAATTCCTGCGTGGGCAATTTGCCGGTCGGCAGGGTCAGGCGCGTGGCCGCATTGGCCTCGATTTTTTCCAATAATGACTGCATGTGTTAGGAATTTACGATTGCCGATTGCCCGAGTCTTGCCGTTGGCATTCTAAAGTCAACCAGCTCGTAAATCGCAAATCGTAAATCGTAAATCAGCGGAGCGCAACCTTGTCGCTTCCGTGGTGTTGACATAAACTGGCCGCGGTTGCGACCCATGCCTCTGAATCCCGATCCCGATGCCGCCCTGATGCTCCGTGTGAAGCAGGGCGACACGGCTGCTTTCACCGAGTTGGTCGAGAAATACAAGCAGCCGGTGATGAATCTTGCGTTTCGCACGCTCCACGATGCGACGGAGGCGGAGGACCTGGCGCAAAATGTGTTCGTGCAGGTCTATAAATCGGCGGGGCGTTATCAGACCACGGCTAAGTTTTCCACCTGGCTTTTCACCATCGCAAGGAACCTTTGCCTGAACGAAATCCGCCGCCGGTCGCGGCACCCGGCGGAATCGCTGGATGCGCCGCATCCGGAGCAGGAAGACCAGCCGTTGCAGCAATTCGAGGATAAAAAGACCTTTTCGCCGCCGGAAACCCTCTTGCAGGGGGAATTGGCGCAAAATATCGAGCGGGCACTGGCGGATTTGCCCGAAAACCAGCGTTCGGCCCTCCTGCTTTGCCGCCAGGACGACCTGAGTTACGAGGAAATTGCCGAAATACTGGGGTGTTCACTGTCGGCCACGAAATCGTTAATCCACCGGGGGCGTGAGACGCTCAAGGAACGGCTTAAGCCGTATTTGCGCAGCGGGGAGTGGAAATCACCGGAATAATTGAAACTTTTGAGTAAAACCGGTTTTGAAATAGAAAGGAAACCAATGAACGAGTCCGATTATAACCAATGGCGGGAAAAAAACTGGCGGCGCAAGTTGACTGCGGCTGAGAAAACGGAATTGCGCGAGTGGCTGGCGGCGCATCCCGGGTCGGAGGCGGACTGGGAACTCGAGGGCCGTTTGACGGAAATTCTGGGGCGGTTGCCGGACGTGCCAGTTTCGAGCAATTTTACGGCGCGAGTGTTGC
>DASXHY010000515.1:0-4102 GCA_036488095.1 Verrucomicrobiia bacterium
TTGGCGAAAAGCTGGCCGCGTTTCCGCCGGGCGTGCCGATGAATGCGAATTTCACGCTGGAAGGAGACGCTTTTGCCGTCAGCATTCGAGAAATGCATCCCGTGCCACGTTCGGTGTTCTGGACGGAAACGGCCACGGCGGCGCGTCCCGCTGGCGAGCAGGCGCGCTGGGCGAATCGTGTCCTTGATGGCGCTTATGCCGCGCTCGACCGGATTGAGGCGGACATTGAATCCGACGCCCCTGCTGGCAAGATCGAGCTGGCGAATCTTCCGCTCGAACACGCGCGCTATTTCTTTTGCCGCGAACAATTAAAACGAGTGGATAACCTCGCGCGCGTGGTTGAACGCGGGCAGGAAGCACCGAGGCAAAATGTCACCGCGGCCAAACTTCCCAAGGCTAAACCAACGAAACTTCTCGTCCGGCAATTCGCCTCCGGCACGCCGAAATTTGACCGGCAAGTAGAAGCGATCGCGCTTCGCCACGATTTGGCGGAACTCAACGCGGAGGTGTCGGACGTCCCGGATTCACCGTTAATTGCGCTTTTGCGCGAGGTTGCTCTGCTTGAAGCCATGGCCGCGAAACCGATGGATGATCGTCCGGCGCTTCTCACTTTTCGCGCGGGTCTCTCGCTCGATATTCAAGCCATGGAGGAATTAGCCACCGCTTACCGCACTTGCCTTGGCCGGATTTGGGGCGCCTCAGCCGCGGATGCCTTTGGATTTAAGAATGAAAATGAAATGATCCTGGCGCAACTTTCCGGCAAGGTCGCTGTGCATGTCCGGGCTTTTTATCTCAAGGGCCTAAACCTTCGGCGATTGGTGCCGGAGGGAGCGCATAGCGTCATGGTCCGCCATCCCAACGAAGTGGGAGTCGTGCTCGTGTCGCTGACCTCCGTCGCTTCGGAGGAGGAGGCGCGCGAGGCCGCGAAGAAAATGTCTTCGTCGAAAGATACGCCCGCCCCCGAAGAAATCGGACCCATCCTCCAAATGATCACGCAGAATAAAACGCTGACCGATTTCCGCACGGGCCTCGTCATTCCGGCGAAACCATCTCCGGAAGAATTCCGCGCGCTCCTGCTTTCCACGCTGCCTCTGCCGCCGGAGATCGCGCGGGGCATTGGACCGCAACCGAAACCTTGATATGACTTCCTATCGCTATCCAATCCTGTTGTGGCGCGACGGAGCCGGGGCTTTTACCGGCGCCGTGGTCGGCGATATGGAAACGGTCGCGGCCAGCGCTGCCACCGAGGACGAAGTCATGCGGCAACTTCGCGAGGTGCTCGAATGGCGCTTCGAGCATGAACCCTGGAACGTTGACCCGGATTTGGCCGAACCGTCATTGACCGAAGTGAAGGTTGAAGTCCGCCCGCAATATCGCAGTAAAAAGCGCATCATTCCCTGCCCTGAAACGGTGTGGGTCCTGGTTCCGTGTGTGACCGGCGTGCAGGCGAACGGCCTGCGGCTTTGCGTCGCGCCGCATTTTGCACTGCAATTCGCCTATCGCGAAAACGCCGAGCTCAAGGGGCTCGTCGGTCATTACGTAAAAGAATCGTTGCAGACGCTTTCGCCGGTGCAATTGGCCGGATGCCTTCCACCGCGCGAATGCATGCTCAAGGAAATTGTTCTGCGCGATTCCAGTCACCGAGTCCGCCGCGTTCTTCCCGCGGACCGGCCGGGGATGAAATTCCTGTTCACGGTCGCGGATCCTCTATTGCACGACGTCACCCGCAAACGGACGGCGTCCGCCGCCTACGGTCGCGAACTTTTGGTCTCCGCGCTGGCTCATAAATTGGGACATGAGAAAGCGAATGTGCTGCTAGTGGGCGAATCGGGCGCGGGAAAATCCACGGTGATCTTCGACGCCGTCAAACAACTCGCACGCCAACCAGGCTCCGCGTCCAGAAACGATCAGGCTGACGACGATCCCACCGCCGCCAAGGAACTTCGCACCTACCGCTATTGGCGCGGAAGCGGCGGGCGCATGATCGCCGGCATGCGTTACCTGGGAGAATGGGAGGGACGCTGCGAAGCGTTCATCGCGCAGTTGTCCGCGATTGAGGGGGTGTTTTGCGTGGAAAATCTGCTCGAACTGGCGCAGGTCGGCGGCCAGGGCGCCGGTGACAGCGTGGCCGCGTTTCTTCTGACTTACCTGCAACGCGGCGAACTCCGCATGGTTGCCGAGGCAACTCCGGCCGAAATCGATGCCTGCCGCCGATTGCTGCCAGGCTTGCTCGATGTTTTTCAAATCGTGGAAGTGCCGCCGTTGGAAGATGCCGCCACCGTTCAAGTGCTGACTCGCGTGGCATCCGCCCAAGCTTCCGGCCTGAGATTGCAAATCGAACCCGGCGTTGTGCCGCTCGTTCACCGTTTGCATAAACGATTTAAACCCTACTCGGCTTTCCCCGGCCCGGCAGCGGACTTTATCCGCACCTTGTGCGACCGGCAATCGCGCAATTCGAATCAAACGGCGAAAACAGTTTCGCCACGGGACGTCATCCAGCTTTTCACCGAGCAAACCGGATTGCCCGAAATGTTTTTGCGCGATGACCTGTTATTGCATTTGGCGGACGTGCGTGAACAACTGGCTTTGCAAATTATCGGACAGCCCAACGCCACCAACGCAGCGGCGCGTCTCGTCACCACAATCAAATCCGGCCTCACGGATCCAGCGCGGCCGATGGGTGTGCTGTTGTTCTGCGGCCCGACTGGTGTCGGCAAAACAGCACTGGCGAGGACCCTGGTCGAATATTGTTTTGGCGCCGGCGGCCAGAAAGACAGGCTCGTGCGCCTCGACATGAGCGAATACGGCGGTTGGGGCGCCTCGCAACGTTTGCTTCAAAATCCGCAGGGCCAGCCCGCCGCGTGGATCCAACGTGTGCGCCGCCAGCCCTTTTGCGTCGTGCTCTTCGACGAAATCGAAAAAGCTGCTCCGGAAGTTTTTGATGTCCTGCTCGGCCTGCTGGACGAAGGCCGCCTGACGGATCGGTTCGGACGCATCACCTGGTTCCGCAGCGCCATCGTCATTATGACTTCCAACCTGGGAGCGAATGTCCCGGCAGGGGCCGGATTTTCCCCGAGCGCAGGTCCAAGTTACGAATCTGAAGTCGCAAAATTTTTCCGACCGGAATTCTTCAACCGATTGGACGCGGTCATCACCTTCAAGCCGTTGGAACGCGCGGAGGTGGAATCAATCACTCGGAAGGAATTGACTGACATGATGGCGCGCGAAGGTCTTTCGGAGGCAGGAATTCGGCTGGAATGGAGCGAACGGTTGGTTGCTTTGCTGGCGCGCGAAGGCTACGACCACCGATTCGGCGCACGCCCGCTCCAACGCGCCATCGAACGTTTCGTAGTCACTCCACTCGCCCGATGGAAAGTGGCAAATCCGCGATTGCAGAATCCGAGGCTATTACTGGACCTCGATGCCAGCGGCAACGTCTGCGTCGTCAAGCGGTGAAAACGTAAAACAGGGCAGCGCGGGAGCGCCGTTGTGATGATTCGCCCACTGCCATTCGAGTTCAGTTGCCGACAGCTTGTAAGACAACTGCCTTTGACTCGGCCCGATTCCCAGGTTGATAATATTCATACACGACACTCGGCGGGACATGAAAGTTGCGATGGTTACCTGGCGATGCCGACAATTTTGCGGAAATGTTTTTGTTGCTCGATCGCGTCCAGCATGAACGCCGCGACTGCTTTGCGGGACAACGTGAAACCCCTCCGGGGCGCGGCATTTTCGCGGCTTCGATAGGCCCGGGAATTTTCCTCGGTCAGACGCGGAGGCCGGGCAATCGTCCAATCCAGATTGCTGCCCTTTACGATGTGCTCCATGGCCAGTGAATCGCGCATGTGATTTCGCAGGACGAAACTCGCGATGCGATTGAGGATGCCGGGGAAATGTGCCGCCGCGGAAAGGACGATCAAACGCTTGATCCCCGAACGCTGCGCGGCGCGGACCGTGGCCAGTGCGCTTTGCTGCAGCAATGAGGAAGGCTTAAATATCTCTCGCGGACCCAGTGTTGAGAGGATTGCGTCATGATTTCGCATGGCGTTGAAAAGTTGGTTTTCGTCCATCGCGTCTCCCTGGACAATGGCCAGCCGCG
>DASXHY010000518.1:0-1597 GCA_036488095.1 Verrucomicrobiia bacterium
TTTCCGACGACACCGTGACCGCCATTTACGAAGACAAGGACGGTGTGCTGTGGGTCGGCACGGCCAATGGCGGTTTGAACCGGCTGCGCGATAAACGATTCGTGTCCTACACGACGAAGCAGGGGTTGTTCAGCGACGAGATTTTTTCAATCGAGGATGACGACGAGGGCTGGTTGTGGATGAGTTGTTCGCGCGGAGTTTTTCGCGTGCGCAAAAGGGACCTGGACGATTACGACGCAGGGCGCGCCAAATGGATTTCCTGCATTGCCTACGGAAAAACCGACGGCATGGAGAGTCCGCAGTGCAACGGCGCGGGAAAACCGGCGGTGTGGAAAAGCCGCGACGGGCGGTTGTGGTTCCCGACGAGCAAAGGCGTGGTGTCGGTCGATCCTCGAACCATGAAAGTCGATCACGTTCCTCCGTCGGTCTATGTGGACCAGGTGCTGGTGGACCAAAGGCCGCTGGCCTTGCACGGCGCGGGCAATGATGCCCCGGTTCATATTCCGCCCGGGCGCGGTGAACTGGAAATTCGTTACACAGCCATCAGCCTGTCGGCAGCGGAGAAAGTTCGCTTCAAATACAAGCTGGAGGGAATCGATGCGAACTGGCTGGATGCCGGCGGCCGGCGCGCGGCTTATTACAACAATATCCCGCCTGGACCGTACAAATTTCGCGTGATTGCGTGCAACAAAGACGGCATCTGGAATGAAATCGGCGCGTCGCTGCCGTTCGAACTCGAGCCGCATTATTGGCAGACCTTGTGGTTTCGCGGTTTGATGGTGTTGCTGGTCGTGGGTGGCGCGAGCGGCACGGCGTTGTACGCGACGCGCAGGAAGATGCAGCGGCAATTGCAGGCATTGCAACAACGGCACGCCATTGAAAAAGAGCGCGGACGCATCGCCAAGGACATCCACGACGATCTCGGTTCGAGCCTGACGCGCATCATGATGCTGGGCGAGCGGGTGGAGGAGGAATTGGGCAAGCAAAAAGACGTGGCCCCGCACATCAGCAAGATCGTGTCCTCGGCGCGCCACACGGTGCAATCGCTGGATGAAATTGTCTGGGCGGTCAATCCCGAGAACGACACGTTGAACGGGTTGCTCGAATACATCGGACACTACGCGGACGAATTTTTTGAAAACACCAGCGTGAATTGCCGGCTGGAATTGCCGGTGGAGTTGCCCGCGTTCAACCTGGCCGCCGAGACCAGGCACAATTTGTTTCTGGTGGTCAAAGAAGCGTTGAACAACGCCTTGAAACATTCCGGCGCCACGGAAGTGCGGGTGGAAGTCACGGTGGAAAAGGGGCAGGTGCAAATCCGGGTGGAAGACAACGGCTGCGGATTCGACATGAGCAATGAGGCCGCGCACCGGGGCAATGGATTGGACAATATGCGCAAACGCATTGAGAGTCTCGGCGGCCAGTTTGAAATCGTCAGCGCGCCGCAGCAGGGAACCTCGTTGAAAACGGTCCTGAAGTTGAATGCCGGGCAAACTCGCGCGATGATATGACAGTTTGCGGCCCCGTATGTTTATATGATTTGTGAATGTTACGGGGATGTTACAATTGGTTCGTGATTAATAATGTTAGTAACGAA
>DASXHY010000521.1:0-1580 GCA_036488095.1 Verrucomicrobiia bacterium
TTCGAAATTTCCCTTTGGCATTCCATTTCGTTTTTCTTCCTCCTCTGGCCAAAGTTTTTACCATCGTTATGGAACTATTCAACCTTTTTTGACCTGGAAGGGGAAACCGGGCCGCGAAGCACGGCGGGAAAGGCAAAGGAATGAACGGCAAGGGAATAAAACAAACTATATGTTAGGAAAACTCTCTCAAGACACGCGGAGCGATGCTCCGCGCTCCGAGGACGGGATTCACCCGGTTCGGGTCGTGAGCAGCAAATAGATGATTACCACCACGGCGAGCAATGCGACGCTGAGGGCCACTGTGACTACCATGGTCCGATTCGCGCGGACGGTTCCCTGCTCGATCGCCACGTTCACGATGTGGTAATGCCACAAGGCCAATATCGCGAGCACGCCGCCGATGACCATCATGCCGACGCCGATGGGCAGTGACGGCGTGGTTTTGTGGAGGCTTGCGCCGGGGTGCAATTGCTCGGAGAGTTCGCGCAGCCACAGGCCGAATTTTGCGATGACAAATCCGAGGCTGATGACCGAAATGCTGGTGCGGATCCAGGCGAGGAAGGTTCGCTCCGCCGCGAGGCGCTCGGTGGCTTTTTGGTAATCCGAAACGGCGCTCTGCGGAGATGCATTTTTCGGGTCCATAAACAGCCAGTCTGCGCGCGGTAACCTCAAAGGCCAGTGGGGGAAAACCCGGGGCAATTTACGATTTACGATTTACGATTTTTAGGGCAGGACACGTTAACTGGCGTTTTAGCCACCGTCGGCGTAAATTGTAAAATGCATTATCGTTCGAAATCGCAAATTGCGCTATTGACTTCGCGGGTTACTTTGTTATTTTCACGCCTCCTTTGATTGGGACTTAGATGAAAACGCATTTGCCGAAAGTGAATTTAGACCAGCGCAAGTGGCATATTATTGATGCCGATGGCGTCGTCCTTGGCCGTCTCGCGGCCAAAGTGGCGGACGTTTTGCGAGGGAAAAACAAAGCCGTCTTTACACCGCACCTCGATGCGGGAGATTTTGTCGTGGTCGTGAACGCCGAGAAGGTGCGCGTGACCGGCAAGAAAGAAACGGACAAGGAATACATGACCTACTCCGGCTGGAAGGGCGGCGAGAAATATAAGACCGTTGCCGACCTGCGCGCGAAGCACCCGGAAATGCTCATCCATCGCGCCGTTCGCGGGATGATTCCCAAGAACCGCCTGGGCCGCGTGCTCCTGACGAAGCTCAAAGTTTACAAGGGCGACAAGCACCCGCACGCCGCGCAACAACCGGCCGCGCTCAAGGTGGCGAACTAATTTTTCGATTTGTTATGGCAGACACCAAGACTTCTGAATTCCTCGGCACCGGACGCCGCAAGACGTCCGTCGCGCGCGTTCGGCTTTCCAGCGGTTCCGGCAAAGTGACCGTCAATGGCCGCGCGTTTGAAACCTATTTCCCCACCGACTCGTTGCGCATGGTCGTGCAACAACCACTGACCGTTGCCGGTCTGGTTGATAAATACGACGTGCGCGTGAACGTCTCCGGCGGCGGCCCTGCGGGCCAGGCTGGTGCGGTTCGCCACGGCATCGCCCGCGCGC
>DASXHY010000558.1:0-5290 GCA_036488095.1 Verrucomicrobiia bacterium
TCGCGCGGGATGAAATGTTCCACATTCGCAATGTCCCCCAAGTCCTGCAGGCCGGTTTCCCACTTGATGGAACCATTGCCGTTGGTGTTGCGAACGATTTTCACCATGAACCCGCTCTTGCCATCCACCGCCGCTTTCACACCCGCCACGCCGCAGGCGTAGGCGTTGTTCGAATCCGTCGCGCTGGCAAAATGTTCAGCCGCGCGCTGCGCATAGCCCAGTTTCACCGTGCGGGTCTTGGTGTCGAGCTTGCACTGCACAACTTCCGCCAACGCATCCGCCGCGCCCGAAAGGACCGGATGGCCGAAGGCATCCAGCCGCGATTTGTCCGCGCCAATTTCTTCGCCCGCCTCGTTCTTCAAACCTTCACCGACCACGACCAGGCAATAATGATGCGCGTCCACGGTCTCTTTGACCTTCGCGAGAAACTTCTCTTCGTTGAACGGCAATTCCGGCAGCAAAATAATATGCGGCGCATCCGCCGGATCGCGCTTCGCGACCACTGTCCCCGCCGCGATCCAGCCCGCGGCCCGGCCCATCACCTCGACGATGCAGCACGAGCCGTCATCCGTGGCCATGCTGGCGACGTCGAAACCAATTTCCATCACGGTGGCCGCGTTGTATTTGATGACCGAACCGTAACCCGGGCAACTATCCGTGTGCGGCAGGTCGTTATCGATGGTTTTCGGCACGCCGATGACGCGCATGTCCCAGCCGCGTTTGACGGCTTCCAGATGGATTTTGTGCGACGTGTCCTGGGAATCATTTCCGCCGATGTAAAAGAAAAAGCGAATGTTGTGCGCCTTGAAAACTTCAAAAAGCCGGTCCATGTCGCGGGCGGCGGCCTCGGCCTTTTTCTTGAAATCGATTTTATAACGGCACGTGCCGAGCGCGGCGGCGGGCGTGTAGCGCAGGCCTTCGATGGTCTTGGCCTTCTGTTCGTTGATGTCGATCAGGTCCTCGTTCAGGATCCCGAGAATGCCATTGAGGCCGCCGTAAATTTCCTCGATGCACTCATGTTTGCCGGCTTCCTGAAGCACGCCGGCGAGGCTCGCGTTAATGACGGCCGTCGGTCCGCCCGATTGTCCAACCAAAAGGTTTCCAACTAATTCTGCCATAAATCTCCGTTCTAGGGTTCAGTTTCAATGTTCCGCCCGGCAAAGCTCGCAAAATCGAAGCGAAACCTTGCCAAACGGACAGGGCCACTGTCAAAGAGGAATTATATTACGCCTTGCCGCAAATTGCCGAAGTATGGACGAATTTTGTTTTCAAGACCGATACTTCCAGTAAAACATCGAAAGGCGAGGGAATAAGCGGCAAAGGATTGAGTTCCGAAATGATTTATCCGCCCATTTTCAGGTTGCTCGAATCGAAAACCCGGCGATAATTCTGATATGACAGCCGCCGCCGTCATCGAAGAAATCAAGCATCTGCCGCGTGCGGAACAATCGCGCGTAATCCAGTTTGCTCTTGAATTGGCGCGCCAACGTCAATCTTCCGGCGAAGATCGCCTGCTGAATCCAGACGAACTTGGCGAATTGGCCAGACGAATGGTGGAAACGAAAGACCCGGCGGAAGCCGACCGTTTGCAGGAAGAGATTGTGCGAGGTTTCTACGGCGGCCAATCTCATGCCTAAAATCCGGCGCAATAAGCTGCCCGAAAATCTCCTGCGGCACCTCCTGACACGAGTGCGCCAGCGCCATATTTCTCACGAACAACTTATCCTGCTTACGCGTTGGCTGGATACAGAACCCGAAGTGCCGGAGGGTAAATGGTTCAAGAAATTTTCAGGAATGACGATTTGCGGAGAAGGCGAACTCATCAAAACCTTTTTGCAGCCTGGCCAGGTTGCAACCGGTCGGGAAATCTCGTAACTACAAACAGGAGTCCGCCGGTTTCCTTTGGACGAAATTTTCAGGTTGAGCCAGCGGGTGCTCACTGCCGCCGTTTCGCGAAAAATTTTCATTTCTCCCCGGCCATTTCTACGGCATGTTGGGTGTTATATATGGGCAAGCGACGTGAAGCGCGTGAGCGCGCGGTGCAGTTCCTGTTTCAGCACGACCTGAATCCGCCGGAAAAGCTGGATGAAGCGTTGGCGCAATTCTGGAACTCGCAACGCGCCGCCGCCATCGCCGAGGAAAAAGGCGCCGCCACCTGGGGCGAAGAAACCGAACTCCCAGCCCCCACCATCGACGAAGCCGCCATGCGCCTGTTCGCGGACCCGCTGATTCGCGGCACACTGGAACATCGCGACGAGGTGGACGAGGTTATCAAGAAACACGCGAAGAACTGGGAACTGCATCGCATCGCGGCCGTGGACCGGAACATCCTGCGCCTGGCCATTTACGAAATGCTGCATCGCGAGGACATTCCGCCCGTGGTGAGCATCAACGAAGCGGTCGACATCGCCAAAAAATTTTCCACCCAGGACAGCGGCAAATTTGTGAACGGGATTTTGGATAAAGTTAAGGGTGAATTGATGCGCCCGGCGAGGATTGTGAAGTAGTCCAAAGGCCAAGGTCCAAAGGCCAAAGTCAACTAAAGCGCGATAACATCGCAGAAAGGAAACAATATGGCGAAAATTGAACGGTTTGAAGATATGTTAAGCTGGCAAAAGGCGCGCGAAATCACTAAGCATGTCTACAGCATTTCGAAACAAGGAGAATTCGCCAGAGATTTTGAACTGCGCGGACAAATGCGGAGTGCTTCAGTTTCCATCATGTCAAATATCGCGGAAGGTTTCGAACGCGGCGGCGACAAAGAATTGATTCAGTTTCTGTCGACGGCCAAAGGTTCCTGCGGTGAAGTGCGGTCCCAACTTTACGTGGCCTTAGACCAATCCTACATTACGCCAGTCGAGTTCGATAACCTATATGCCGGCACGGTCGAAATCGGCCGGCTCGTCTCGGGTTTCATGGGCTATCTGCAGAAATCCGACTTGCGCGGCAATAAATTCAAAAGAGCATGAAATTACGCGAGACTTTGGACTTTGGCCCTTGGACTTTGGACTGACACGATGTTTGCCGATTTACATTTGCACACAAATTTCTCGGACGGCACTTACACGCCGGAGGAATTGGTGTCGCAAGCCGCGAAGAACGGTCTGGCGGCGATTGCCCTGACGGATCACGATACCGTCGAGGGCTGTCAGCGCGCCGGCGACGCGTGCAAGGCGCTTCAAATCGAGTTTATTTCCGGCGCCGAACTGACCGCGGAGCAAAACGACAACGAAATTCACATTCTCGGCTACTTCCTCGACACGCATAATGCGAAATTGCTTTCCGAGATTGCGAAATTCCAGGCCGTGCGACAGAACCGCATTCATGAAATGGTCGCGCGCCTGAATGAATTGAATGTCCCGCTGCGGGCGGAGGATGTTTTTGCCATGGCCAATTGCCGGTCGCCAGGCCGCCCGCACGTCGCGCGCGCGTTGGTGAAGGCCGGCCTTTGCACTTCCCTCGATGAAGCGTTCGAGCGTTTTCTTAAGAAACATCGTCCGGCATTCGTGCCCAAAGCAAAAATTTCCGCGCGCTACGCCATCGATTTGATCCATCAGGCCGGCGGCCTGGCGGTCATGGCGCACCCGGGATTAAATCGCTCCGATGAAGTGATTCCTGATCTCGTCGAGGCCGGGCTGGACGGCATCGAATGTTTTCACACGAAACACTCCACCGCGATTTCGGAACATTATTTGGAAATCGCCGATAAATTTAATTTGCTCGTGACCGGCGGCTCGGATTGCCACGGGCTCAGCAAAGGCAAACCGCTCATCGGCACGGTCAAACTGCCCTATCAGCATGTGGAAAAACTCAAGGCCAAGGTAACCGCCCGCACCCACCGCAACATCCCCGCCTCTCCGCTCCCGGAGATCGCAAATCGCAAATCGCCTGCCGGGCCGAAGCTTCGGGGCGAAGGCTGGTAAATCGCAAATTCGATGGGACTCTTCGCCAAGTTCAAAGCCGGCCTGCAAAAGACCCAGAGCAAGCTGGCGCACGAAATCAAACGCATCGTCACGCGCTCGCCCAAACTCGAGGCCGGCACGCTCGAGGAATTGGAAGCGGCGCTCATCGGCGCGGACCTGGGCACGGCCATGACTTCGCAGATTCTCGAGGCCGTTAAAAAAAGTTATGAGACGCAAGGCGGCGCCGGATTGGACGTGTTCGCCATTGCACGCGGTGAAGTGGAAAAAAGTCTCGCGTCCAACAAGTCGGAGTTGATCACCGCGCCCAGCGGGTTGACGGTCGTCTCAATTGTCGGAGTCAATGGCACCGGCAAAACGACAACTTCCGCCAAACTCGCGCACCTGGCTCAATCGCAGCACAAGACCGCGTTGCTAGCCGCGTGCGATACGTTTCGCGCCGCCGCCATTGAGCAAATCAAGCTTTGGGGCCAGCGCCTGAAAGTCGAGGTCGTCGCCGGCGCTTATGGGGCGGATGCCGCCTCGGTGGCGCATGACGCGATTACCGCCGCGCGCGCGCGCAACGCGAATTACTTGTTCATCGACACCGCCGGCCGCTTGCACACCAAACACAACCTGATGCAGGAATTGCAAAAGCTGCATCGCGTCATCGGCAAGCAGCTTCCCGGCGCGCCGCACGAAGTCCTGCTTGTGCTGGACGCCACGACCGGCATGAACGCGCTCAACCAGGCGCGCGAATTCAACAAAGCCGTTCCGCTCACCGGCCTCGTGGTTACCAAACTCGATGGCACCAGCAAGGGCGGAATGGTTGTGGCGATCCAGAAGGAACTCGGCCTGCCGATCAAGTTCATCGGTCTCGGCGAGCAGGCGGATGATTTGCAACCGTTCGATGCGAAGCAATTCGCGCAGGCGTTGTTTGAAGAATAGGAACGCTCCGATGCCGGCAACCAATCAAAACGTATCGCGTTGGGTTTTCTTTGCGTTCTTCTTCGTCTCCGGCTTTTGCAGCCTGGTTTACCAGGTCATCTGGACGCGGCTGGCCTTTGCGTCATTCGGAATCATCACCCCGGTGCTTTCGGTCGTGATTTCTGTTTTCATGCTGGGACTGTCTCTCGGGTCATGGGCCGGCGGGCGTTTGGCCATTCCCCTCGCCCGGCGGACCGGTCTTTCTGCCGCAATATTCTACGCAGCCGCCGAATTCATCATCGGCCTGAGCGCCTACGCGGTGCCGCCGTTATTTTCGATGGGCGAACATGTTCTGCTCGCGTCGGGAGGCGGTGATTCGTTCCGCTATCTCTTTCTTTCAGCGCTGATTTTGGCAATTTCCATTCTGCCGTGGTGCGTATTCATGGGAGCGACCTTTCCGTTCA
>DASXHY010000614.1:0-9007 GCA_036488095.1 Verrucomicrobiia bacterium
GGAGTTTTCCGTGCGAGAATTGTTGCCCGGGGCATTTCTTGTTTTTCGGCCAGCGTGAGGGGGATCATGCTTTCTCCGCGGAAACAATTAGAGCCTCCTCACGTCGGCTGCTACCGCCGGGATTTAATTTTTATTTGAGAATCATGGAGGAGACGGTAAGCTGCGAGTCGGGAAAATTTTGATGAAGTCTGAAGTTGCTATTGGTTTGGAAAACGCCGGCTGGCCTGTCCTTCTGGTCAACAGCTCCGGCGCAATCCTGCACGCCAATCCGGCAGCGGTGAAAATGTTCGGGCCGACGCTCGAAGGCGAGATGCCGCTGTCCATCATCTGGGCTTCGGAAAATGGCCCCATGGCGGAACAATTCATTTTGCAATGGGACAACTCACCCTCCCCTCCCAGTCCGCTCAAATTTTGCGTCAAGGACGGCCGGGTCCATTCGTTCCTGACCTCCATTTGCCCGCTGACGGACGGTCCGGAAAAGTTTTTCATCCTGCAATTGCTGCCGAATGCGGCGCCGCCCACTGCCAAGGAAGCCACCGCCGAAAGCCTGGCGCAGAAACAAAAACTCGATTGCGCGCTGCAACTGGCGCGAACGGTGTCACTGGATTTTAACAACGCGCTCACCGGTATTCTCGGCCACACGTCGCTCCTGCTGACCAAGGCCGAAGCAAACCATCCGTGGCGCAAGTCACTGATGGAAGTGGAAAAGTCCGCCGCGCGCGCCGCCGAAATCGCCAATGACCTCGGCAGCTTCAGCCGCCCGGAAAAGGAACCGCGCGGACAAGCCGCGCGCAATGTGAACGCAATCATTCAGCGCGCCGTCGAGCTTTTTGAAAATGTCGAGGGCAAAAAAATCTCCTGGACGCTGCAACTGGAGCGAAAGCCCTTCGCGGCGAAATTTGACGAGGCGAAAATACAGCAGGCGTTCGTAAAAGTCCTCGAGAACGCCGTGCAGGCCGTGAAGGACAGCCCGCAGATCACGGTGCAATCGCGCAATGTCGAACTGGCGCAGGCGACGCAGGACCGCGATGTGCGTCTCAATCCGGGCACTTATATCTGCGTGGAAATCACCGACAACGGCCCGGGCATCGCGCCGGAAGTGTTGCCGCGGATTTTCGAGCCGTTTTTTACGACCAAAGGCGGCAAGCATCGCGGTCTCGGTTTGACCTGGGCGTACGGCATTGCCACGAATCACGGCGGCGGTGTGGCGGTTTCCAGCCAACCCGGCACGGGCACTTCCGTGCGCATCTATTTGCCGGCGGAGAAAAGAGTCGTCCAGGACAACCAGGTGAACGTGGATGACTTGAACGGCACGCAAACTATTTTGATGGTGGACGACGAGGACCTTATGCTGACGATGGGCCAAACGGTGCTTTCCGCTTTCGGCTACCAGGTGCTCACAGCCAACAGCGGACAAAAAGCGCTGGACCTGCTCGCGAAAGGTGACAAGAAGGTGGATCTGGTGATCACGGATTTGGTGATGCCGGCGATGAGTGGCCGCGAATTGGTGGAGCACTTGCGCAAAACTTCTCCGAGTCTTCGCATCCTTTGCACGAGCGGATATGTCCCGCCGGTGGCGCAAACGGATGATTCAGCGTATCTGCAAAAGCCGTTTACCAGCCAGGAATTGCTCGTCAAAGTCAAACAAGTGCTGGCCGCACCGGGGCCAACATCTGTTGACTGAGGGGCTTTATTTGCGTATCTAATAGTTAGATGCAAATAGAAAGTCTCAAAGTCTTTTGCGACCTCGCCGAAACTGAAAGCTTCACCAAGGCCGCACAAATCAACAGTGTCACGCAGTCGGCCGTCAGCCAGCAAATCAGCTCCCTCGAACGGCAATTCAAATCGCTACTCATCGAACGCAGCAAGAAAAAGTTCCGTCTCACGCGCGAAGGCCAGTTGCTCTACGATTTCAGCAAGCAGATCATCCAGACCTACGATGCCTTGCACAGCAAGTTGCAGGAGGTCAAAGATATTATTTCCGGAACGATTCGTGTGGCGACGATTTACAGCATCGGCCTGCACGATTTGCCGCCGTATATCAAACGGTTTCTCAAAGAGCATCCGACCGTCCACGTGCACGTGGAATATCGCCGGGCGAACCAGGTTTACGAGGACGTGCTCGGCAATGTCGTCGACCTTGGCCTGGTGGCCTATCCGCAACGCGATGGCAAATTGGAGATCGTGCCGCTGCGCAAGGATCCGCTGGTGATGATTTGTCACCCGGGACACCCGCTGGCCAAATCGAAAACGGTGAAGCTCAAGGCTATTTCGGGCATGAAATTCATCGGCTTTGAACCGGACATCCCGACCCGCAAGGCGATTGATAAAATTCTGAAGGAAAACGCCATCGAGATCCACACGGTGATGGAATTCGATAACATTGAAACGGTGAAGCGCGCGGTGGAGATCGACGCGGGAATTTCGATTGTGCCCGAGAGCACTATTGTCCAGGAAGTCGCCAAACAAACTTTGTCCGCGGTGAAAATTGACGACGGCGATTTCTTCCGACCGCTCGCGGCTCTTTACAAAAAGAACAAGGTTCTTTCACCGGCGATGAAACAATTCCTCTCGATCCTGAAGGAAGAACGGTAAGCCGAATTTACGATTTACGATTTACGATTTACGATTGCTCGGAGTGCTACAACTGCTATTTCAGATTCTGGGGATTGAGGGGCTTCAAATCTTTTGGCAGGAAAATGCCGTCTTTGCGGATTAATTCGTCGTCGAACCAGACTTCGCCACCGCCCCATTCCGGCCGCTGAATCAGCACCATGTCCCAATGCACCGCCGAGCGGTTGCCGTTGTCGCATTGCTCATAAGCCTGGCCGGGCGTGAAGTGAAATGAACCGGCGATTTTTTCATCGAAGAGAATATCACACATCGGATTCAGGATATGCGGATTGAAGCCCAACGAAAACTCACCCACGTAACGCGCGCCGGCGTCGGTATTGAGAATTTCGTTCAACCGCTTGGTGTTGTTCGCCGTGGCATTGATGACCTTGCCGTCCTTGAATTCGAGGCGGACATTTTCGAACTTCGTTCCGGAATAAAGCGTGGGTGTGTTGAATTGAATGACGCCGTTCACTGAATTTTTCACAGGACACGAGAACACTTCGCCATCGGGAATGTTGCGGTCGCCCTTGCACATCTGCGCGCCGATGCCTTTGATGCTGAATTCGAGGTCGGTGCCCGGCGCCTTGAGTTGCACGCGGTCGGCCCGTTTCATCCGGCGTTCCAACGGGACCATCGCGCGCGACATCTTGCGGTAATCCATCGTGCAGACATCGAAATATAAATTCTCGAATGCCTCCGTGCTCATGCCCGCGGCCTGCGCCATGCTCGGCGTCGGCCAGCGCAAAACGCACCAGCGCGTCTTGTTCACGCGATAATTCAGCACCGGGCGGATCACACGCGAATACATGGACATCCGGTCGCTCGGCACATCCGCATTTTCGCTGGCGTTTTCGCTGCCGCGAATCGCGATGTAGGCCTGCATTTTTTTCATGCGGAACAATTCCAGGTCGCGCACCGCTTCGGCATGTTTTTCATCGATCGCACGCAGCATCTCGCGACCCACGCGCGTGTGGCGCGTCTCGACGAATGGAATCGCGCCCACCTTCCGTGCGGCGCGAATGAGTTCGATGGTGAACTCGTCCGGCACGTCGATCATATCGAGCAGGATGCGCTCGCCTTTTTTCAGGGCGGTGGAATATTCCACGAGCAACTTCGCCAGTTTGGAGTAACGAGGATCGGTCATAGTTTTGGGAAGCGTAAAATGAATTTATCGAATAATCAAACTTGTGGTCACTCTTTTCGAGACGCCGTACCGAAATGCTCTCGACTCTGCAGAATACTGGAAATAAAGTCCGAATTCATGAATATGCCTCCCGATATTCTGACATTCTTATTACGTGGCGGACATTTAAATGTTGAAGAACGGAAAGCGAAAGGCTTGTGGCCAAACGAACGGATTCAATACTCCGAGGTGGTCCAACATCTCGCGGGAGTGATCGAACGCGAGGAATGGTTTCCTCATGCCATGCCGAAACATACGCCGGGTGAGTTGGTATATGAGGGCACCGTAATTCAAAAATTGTCACCGTCGTGCTTTGTTTGTCATAGTCGCAGACCGTCTGTATACGACATGCGGATTTTGGCCGAAGAATCCCAGATGAAATTTACAAAAGCTCGAGATGCGGCCGAGTTTTATCTGAAATGGGAGTTGAACCTTCCCGGAAGACTCGACGGCTGGATTGTCGAATGAAAAAACTGCTACATCTCTGATTTGTTTGACTGTTTTTCCTTTTCCCGAAATTCCCGTTCTTGCTTCTGCACTTCGCCCCTTAACAAATCCTCCGCCGACCAGCCGTGCTCTTGAGCGAATTGCGCCAAGGAAAACAGCATTCCGGCCAGCTCTCTTTTCGTGAGTTTGCCCTTCGGCCGATCATTCTCTGCCAGGACTTTGGCCTTTCGCGCTTTTTTCACGAGCTTCTCGGCGCGCAAGAGCGCGGGAAGATGTTTCGGAATCCCATCCAGCGCCGAGGCGCGGGCGTGTTTCGTGCCGTGCTTTTCCGCGCGCTTGATTTTTTCCCAGTTCGCCCAGACCTCATCCACGTTTTTGACTTTGGTGGTTCCGAAAACGTGCGGATGACGGCGGATTAATTTTTCCGTTATGTGTCGCGCGACTTTTTCAAAATCAAACGCGCCGCGCTCCTTCGCGAGTTGGCAATGAAACACCACCTGCAACAGCAAATCCCCGAGTTCCTCCTCCAAATCATGGTCGTCGCGCGATTCAATGGCATCCAGCAGTTCGTAAACTTCCTCCACCGCATGCCAGCGCAAGGATTGGTGGTCCTGCTCGCGATCCCAGGGACAGCCCTTGGGCGAGCGGAGTTTTGCCATCACTTTGAGTAGATCGTCGATTGCAGGTTTTCGTTTCATTTACGATATACGATTTACGAGCGCATGGAGGTTGACGCGTCAATCGTAAATCACAAAATTACCAAATTGTCCCGATGCGCCACTTCCACGCGTTGCAAGGTGCGGGCTTTAATTTCATTCGTCCATCGCGAAGTCCTCCAGCACACAGGCTGTAAGCAATTGAGTAACGGCTTGCAGGAAACGATAATTCAGCGTAGCGGGTTTGTCGCCGGGTTCGTGATAATAAGGATTCCGAAATTCGGAGGTGTCGGTCCACATCGTCGCGGGAATTTTCCGCGCCCAAAACGGCGCATGGTCGCTGCGCAATAAAACGGGAAAATGCCGCTCCAAACCCAGCGTCACGCGCAACCCGATAACAGTCAGTTCCGGCAAATACGTGCTGGCGCAAGCAAGCAAATCATCCAGCATGAGATGCGAATCTTTATTAGCCAATAGGCCGAGGAAATTTCCGGTGTCCGGAATCCGCACCGGCAGGCCGCCGGGAATTTTTTGCGTGCCCGGTTCATCGGAAGCGAAGCCGACCATTTCAAGCACGTGCGCACGCGCCACTTGGAAAATTCGAGACGAATCCAGCCATTCCACAAAATCCTGGCTACCCAATAGCCCGTCCTCTTCGCGATTGAAGGCGACATATCCGATTTGTGCGTCTTGACGACGAGCGCAAACTTGCGCACAACCGAGCATCGCTGCGACAGCGCTGGCGTTATCGTCGGCGCCCGGGCAACCGCCGACGCTATCGTAATGCGCGCCAACCAAAGTGATGGGCCCGAAAATATTTTTTGGCAGAGCGACGACGTTTCGCCAATGGCCCTGGAATTTGACGTCGTAGCCCCAACTTTGCAGAACCGAAGCAATCCAGAGAGCGGCACGCTCGTTCTCGTCCGGTTCCGTGAGGTAATGGCGCGGAACGGCGAGTCTCTCGACCCATTTGCGGAGTTCCGCCTCGGAAACCGAAGCCATCGCATCGGCAATTTTCGCCTTCGGTGTTCGAGCCAGTTTTGCGGATGCTCGCCTGGTCAGCATATTGAAATTAAAGAATCACCAAATTATCCCGATGCACGACTTCCACGCGTTGCAAGGTGCGCGCTTTGATTTCGTTCGAGCCAAAGGCGGCGATGCCGCGCGCGAATTCTGTTCCGTCCAAATCGCAAATCCGCACGACGTCTTCCGCGGCAAAATCGCCTTCGCAGCGCGCGATGCCCGGCGGCAACAGGCTCTTGCCTTTGTCACGCAAGGCCTGTTTCGCGCCGTCGTCCACGAAAAGCGCGCCTTTGGGATGATGAAAAAATGCGATCCATCGCTTGCGGCCTTGCAGCTTTGTCGATTGCGGCACGAACAGGGTGCCCTCCTCTTCGCCTTCGATGACGCGCGCCAGCAGGTTTTTCTTTTTGCCGGAGGCAATCACCAGCGGAATGCCCGAGCGCACCGCGATTTTTGCGGCCTCTACTTTCGATTTCATCCCGCCCACCGCCGTGGCACTGTCCGTCCCGCCGGCGAGTTTTTCAATGGCGCCATCGATGTGTTCAATGACCGGAATTGTCTTGGGGTTGGCCTTGCCGAAATTTTCAATCACGCCGTCGACCGTGGTCAGGATCAAAAGCAAATCCGCCGGCAGCAGCGAGGCAACCAGCGCGGAAAGTTTGTCGTTATCGCCGAATTTGAGTTCGGTGAATGAAATCGCGTCGTTTTCGTTGATGATGGGCACGACACCGTGGCCAAGCAGCGTGACGAGCGTGCTGCGCGCGTTCAGGTGGCGCTCGTGATGTTCGAGATCGTCGTGGGTCAGCAAGACTTGCGCGACGTGAAGATTGAACTGGGCAAACAGTTTTTCGTAAATGGCCATCAATCGTGACTGGCCGACGGCGGCGCACGCCTGCAACTCCGCGAGGTCGTTAGGCCGTTTTTCGTAGCCGAGCGCGCCCATGCCCGCGCCGACCGCGCCGGAGGTCACGAGCACAATTTCCCGGCCAGCTTTGCGCTGGGCGGCGACCTGCGCGACCAATTGCTCCAACTGTGCCAAATCCGGCTGCTTGCGGCTGTCGGTGAGGACGCCGGTGCCGAGTTTCACGACCACACGGGAAATATCTTTGAGCAATTCGCGACGCACGCCTTTTGGTAACAAAAGAAGGGGCGAGTGTCGAGGGCCGAGGGACGAGGCGCGGGCACTCAACTCTCGACTCTCAACTCTCAACTGCTATGTTTCCGCCATGCGCGAACAATCCGTGAATTTCCTCCGCACA
The DNA here is from genome assembly GCA_036488095.1 of Verrucomicrobiia bacterium. Taxonomy (GTDB): domain Bacteria; phylum Verrucomicrobiota; class Verrucomicrobiia; order Limisphaerales; family DASXHY01; genus DASXHY01. Next base: position 7,185 of record DASXHY010000614.1, read on the forward strand.
CTCGTGAACACGCCCAGTCCCACGGGGCATGAAGTCCGCGGCCAACGAGTGTGGCTCGACTATGTTAAACCGTTTGCCGATGAAACCTTTTCCGATGCTTACGGCAATTGCGTGGCGGTGCTCAACAAAGGCGGCTCGCCACGCCTGATGCTTGCGGCCCATGCCGACGAAATCGCCATGGCGGTGAATTACATCAATGATGAAGGGTTCATTTACGTGCGGAAAATGGGCGGGATCGATGCCGCCATCACCAAGGCGCAGCGGGTGGTCATTCATACGCGCCAAGGAGCGGTCAAGGGTGTGGTGGGAAATGTCGCGCCGCATTTGATGCGCGGGGATGATGACAAGCCCAAGACGCCGAAAATTCACGACTTGTTCATCGATATCGGCGTGAGCAGCCGCAAAGACGCGGAGAAACTTGTGCGCATCGGCGACCCGATCACGCTGGTGGATGAATTCGATTTGTTGCGGAACGATTTGGCAGTGGCGCGCGCGTTTGATAATCGCATCGGCACCTTCGCCGTGGCGGAGGCGCTGCGTTTGTTGAAGGAATCGAAAGGCAAAATTGCCGCGGAAGTCTGCGCTGTTTCCAACGTGCAGGAGGAAGTGGGCCTGCTCGGCGCGCGGCAGATTGCCTATTCGCTTAAGCCGGACATCGCGCTGGTGGTGGATGTGACGCACGCCACGGATTATCCAACTGTGAGCAAGGCGCAGCATGGCGACGTGAAAGTGGGCGACGGCCCGGCGGTCACGCACGGCGGCTGCAATCATCCGGACGTGGTCGCTCGGCTGGAATCGGTGGCGAAAGCGAAAAAGATTCCCTTGCAGCACGAGGCCATGTCCTCCACGAGCGGCACCGATACGGACGTGATTTTTTGGACGCGCGGAGGCATCGCCAGCGCGCTCATAAGCCTGCCGAATCGTTACATGCATTCGCCGGTGGAAGTGGTGAGCCTGAAAGATCTGGAGCACATTCCCGAATTGCTGGCGTCCTTCGCGCACTCGCTCAAGGCGGGCGAGGAGTTTAAGGTGAAGATTTAAGGCGTGCGGGCGGGGCCGTGTTGATGCGCGGACCATATTTTCGTTGATAACGCCACTTTTTTCGTCCCGCGCTATACGCGCGTGACGGATTATGGGGCCGCGCGGCAGCGCAGCCCTACCCTTGATAATAAGATTTGATTGAGTTTATTTTTGAATCGCGATATTCCTCAATCATGCGCCGGCCCATTTTGATTCTCGCGTTGTGCTGCTTTGTTTGCGCAGCCGCCTCGGCCGCAACCGGTCGCGTGATAAAAGTCCTCCCGCAGTTTCTCGATCTCAAGGGCCGCCACGCGCTCTCACCCAGCCTTTACGACCGCGACGCTTACCAGGCGTATTTACGCGCGCACACGAACGATGTTTCCGGTATGCGCTTTGCCGTCCAGTGGAAGGGTTCCGGCGCGAACGCGCCGTTGAAGCTGCGCGTGGAAATCCGCGGCATCACCCACGGCGATTTGCCTCCCAAAATCGTCCTCGAACAGGAGGTAAAGCCCGGCGGCTGGTTCAGTCATTGGGTATCCCTGCCGCTGGTTGGTGATGATTACAAAAAAATCGGCGAAGTCACCGCGTGGCGCGCGTCGTTGTGGGATGGCGATAAACTTTTAAGCGAACAAAAATCATTCTTATGGTGAAAGCTGGATCGCGTTTCATCCTCCCCGTGAACCCTAAGCGCCACCTCACCCCGGCCTTCTCCCCCACTTCGTGGCGGAGAGGGAGAGGAATCCTCATCCTGGCGGTCACGCTGCTGGCAATGCTCAACCTGTCCGCCAAGGACCTCGCCGATT
>DASXHY010000664.1:0-3559 GCA_036488095.1 Verrucomicrobiia bacterium
AGGTTCAGAACAAGGGTAACGGCGGAGGTTCAGAAGATAGGTAACACTTCAACCTGGATGGTCAGAGTCGATAGGCTTTGATCATGCCTTGGCAGAAGAAAGAACCTATGGATTTACGGATTGAGTTTGCGATGAAAGCGATGCGAGCCGACAACTTTCGTGCGTTATGTGCGGAGTATGGCATCAGCACCAAGACTGGGTACAAGTGGCAGCGACGATTTTTGGAGCATGGATTTGAGGGGATGGCTGAACAATCACGACGGCCACATGGACATGCCGACCAATTAAGCGAAGCGGAGGTGTGTGAGATCGTCCGTTTTAAGAATGCCCATCGGCATTGGGGGCCTAAGAAGATCCGGGAACTGTATGTGCGTAAGCACGGGACAGCGGCCAGCGAAAGCAGTTTTAAGCGAGTGCTGGCACGGGCGGGTTTGACGGAGCCACGGCGTCGGCGGCAGCGGTCCACCGAAGCTGGCCGGCTGTGGACTGGTCGACGCGGGCGGGTGCCCAATGAGGTATGGACCGTTGACTTCAAAGGCTGGTGGTATGATGGGCAGGGAAAACGGTGTGAACCATTAACCGTTCGAGATGAGCATAGCCGATATATCCTGGAACTGCGGCGAATGTCTGATGGCCGGACCGATACGGTGCGAGCCTGTTTTGAGCGGTTATTCGAGTTACACGGTTTGCCCGAAGCCATTCGCAGTGACAACGGCAGTCCCTTTGCACAGGTGCGGGGCATTTTGGGTTTGAGCCGGTTATCGGCGTGGTGGGTGGCGCTGGGCATCGATCTGGAACGCGGGCGACCGGGGCATCCGCAAGATAATGGCGGGCATGAACGGATGCATCGGGACATCCGGGTGGAACTGGAGCCGAGCACAGCGGAGCAAGCAGCGCTGGATATGTGGCGGCAGGAATTTAACTGTGAACGTCCGCATGAAGCGTTGGGCATGAGATGTCCGGCACAGGTATACAGCCGTTCAGAGCGGCAATATGAAGGCAGTCCCGAAGATCTGGAATATCCAGCCATGGCCAGCCGGAAAGTCAGCCAGGATGGAGACATCAAATGGGAAGCCAGCGACTATTTTATCGGGACGAGTTTGGCGGGTTGGTCGGTGGGATTAAAAGCGTTGGCCGACGGAACGTTTGAAGTTTGGTTTGGGAGATTGTTGCTGGGCTGGATCGACCCGGCGACCGAGAGCTTCGGGCGGGCGGATATCCGCCCGCCCGAAGCTGGTCAGCCCAAACCTTAATGTGTAACCTCTAACCAACATAGTGTTACCTATGTATTGAACCTCAAGTGTTACCCATGTTCTGACTGCACCCTGCACCAAGTTTCTCTGAGAGCTTGGTGCTTGGAATTTGGAACTTTTGCGGCTTACGCCGAAATCACTGCGGGCCGGCCTAGTTGGTCTTCTCCGGTTCTTTCGCGGCGGCAAGTTGCGTCTCGATTTGCTTTTTCCATTCGTCACCGAGTTCGGATACCGTTTTACCGGTATATTTCTTCCACAATTCCTCGTCGTAATCACCGGCGCGCATGGCGGCGTTCATTTCGGTCGCGATTTTCGGGTCATATTTTTCCGCGACCCAATTCAAAAAATTGGCCGTGATGCGGTAGCTGTCGTTGTAGTGCGGGTCGAAGTTGCGGCGTTTTTGCATCCAGACGATGTCCGCGCCGTGGCTTTGCGGCTCATACTTGAACCAGCGCACGTAATCCGCCGAGCCTTCCACCAGCCAGCCGGGATTGCGCCCGTGGAATTGCTGGACCACGTGGACCATTTCATGCACGAGCGAACCGATGGCTTCACCCTTCAGCTCCTTGCCCAGCCACTCGGAATTGGCCACCACCTTCGTCCCGGCCGTAAAAGCCACTCCCTTCATGGGCTTAAGCGTGAGGGTGAAATGCGTCGGCGCCTCGTATCCCTCGCTCGGAAGCAGCGCCACGATTTTGGGATACCAATCGGCCAGCACGGGCGCCAAATCGTTCTCCGCCCAGTGTCTTAACTCCGGCGCGCCGGTGGTGTCGATGGTGATTTCGCCTTTGCCGTCAGCCGTCTTGACGGTGAACGATTCCGGCAACGCGTTTTCCGCGCTGGTTTTTTCCGCCGCCGCCCCCGTGTCAATCACGTTGATTTCACTGTAAAAAGTGTTGCCGAAATCATCATCGTGCTCGGTGGCGATCATATCAAACAACAGAAACCGGTATTTTCCAATGACGCCGTCCGTATCGGAAATGCTCGCGCCGTATTGGCCGCCGTCCTCGCCTTCGCCTTTGGATTTGGTGCTGACGGAAACGATGTGTTTCCAGCCGCAGCTTTCCGGGTTCATGCCGTTTGTCGGCGCGGCGTTGAAATCCTTGCCGGCGCCGTCGCTGGCGTACAATTTGTAAATCTGCGGCCCGCGCGTGCTGGGGTGCCACGAGTAGGTATTGATTTGCTTAATGCTGATGACGCTGCCGAGGTCGGCGACCACTCGCCCGCCGGGAGTGCCTTCATTGAAAAAGAAGTTTTCGTCCGGCTGATCTTCCTCGCTGGGCAATTTGCCGTCGTTGAGCTTGGCAATGCCGCCACTGGCGGGGTCGATGACGCCGGCCACGATGGAAAATTTCGCCGCGGTGGCGGCATTGTGGCTGTTGGGCGAGGGGACATTTTTGAATTTGAACGCGGCCGATGCGGAGTCGCCGTCGTTGTGGCCGATGGTTACTTTGATTTCCGCCCGCGAGGCCAGACCTCCCGCGAGCACCAGCGCCAGTGCGAGGATGAATGTTCGATGTTTCATTTTTGCGTGAGTTGTTGGTTTAGGATTGCAGGATTATTACGGCATCAAAGCGCGCGTTCCCCATTGGCTCGGCTGTGGCCCCATGACGAAATCGATCTTGCCGCCGTGTTCCAATTCCTTGCACGGCAGGAACGGCGAGTCCCAATTTTTGCCGTTCAATTTGACGGATTGGACGTAAATATTCCGGTCGGAAACATCCTGCGCGGTCATCGAGAAAGTTTTCCCGTTGGAAAGGTGCATGACCGCCGCGGGGATTTGCGGCGCGCCGATGACATAGTAATCGCTCGCCGGGCAGACCGGGTAAAATCCCATGCACGTGAACATGTACCACGCGGACATCTGGCCGCAGTCGTCATTGCCGCAAAGCGAGCCGGGGCCGCTGCCGTATTGGGTGGAAACGACCTGGTGCAGGCGCTCCGCCGCCTTCCACGGCTTGCCGGCGTAGCAGTAGAGATAAATGACGTGATGGCTGGGTTCGTTGCCGTGCCAGTATTCGCCGATGCAACCGCGCAGATCGTTCGCGGATAATTCGCTCTTGAACGCGTCGGACTGTTTTGCATTAAAAAGCGAATCCAATTTCTCGACGAATTTGTCGTTGCCGCCCATGAGCGAAATCAAGCCGGGCACGTCCTGCGGCACGAACCAGGAATATTGCGAACTGCTGGCCTCGGTCACGTCCTGAAGTTTGTTGCCGCCGCCGAAAAGGTGCGCGTCAAAATTCGTGCGCCAGTTCCCGTGTGAATCCTTCGACCGCATCCAACCGATTTCCGGGTCGTAGATA
>DASXHY010000069.1:0-2049 GCA_036488095.1 Verrucomicrobiia bacterium
GGTTCGATTCAGGATTTCTCGCAGCATCGTGGTATCTCGCCCGAGCGCGACCGAAGGCTCGACGCCGTTCAACATCTCTTCGAGAAATTTCGTGACTTGCTGGCTTTTGGACGCCGCCGCTTCCGCCCGGGCCCGGGCAACTTGCGCCTCCAGACGCGAGCGCCGTTCCCCGGCGAGGGACGCGGAAACCACGATCAACCCCGCGACCAACAGCAATGCGATGACCCCCAGGCCCGCGAATAGCAGCCGGTTGCGCTGCACGGTCTTTTGCAGCTTATAAACCTTGCTGGGAGGACGGGCCAAAATGGGTTCGTTGGCCAGATAACGCTGCACATCCAGCGCCAACCCGTTGGCCGTTTCGTAGCGGCGCGCACGGTCCTTCTCCAGCGCTTTCATGACGATCCAGTCCAGGTCTCCGCGAACGGAACGAATCAGCGCAGGGGGCGCGGATTGGCGGCGCTCGGCGGCGGTCGTCAAATCCGCGCCGGCCATGGTAATCAGCCGCAGCGAAGGCCTATCCGGATCTCTTTCCCGTATCATGCGGCGCGTTTCGTCCAGGCCAGCCTTCATCAAGGACGCACTGTCAAAGGGCGTGGCGCCCGTCAATAACTCATAAAGCAGCACTCCCAGACTGTAAACATCAGTGCGCGTATCGACGTCCGCGCTGCTCAACTCCGCCTGTTCCGGGCTCATGTACGCCGGCGTGCCAATTAGCATTTCGAAAGCCGTGAAGAGCGTCCGGTCGGTCAATTGCTGCCGGGTCGTGGCCTTCGCGATTCCGAAATCGATCACCACGGGCAAGGGCAAACCCTCTTCGGTCGTTGCCACCAGGATATTGGAGGGCTTGATGTCCCGATGGATGATTCCCTTTTGATGAGCATGTTGGACCGCCCGGCAAACCTGCACGAACAAGCCCAAACGATCTTCCGTGGTCAGCGATTGGCTGTCGCAATAATCCGTGATTTTGACGCCCTTCACTAATTCCATGACGAAATACGGCCGCCCCGAATCCGTCGCGCCGGCGTCGAACACTTTCGCGATATTGGGATGATCCATCAGCGCGAGCGCCTGCCGTTCCGCTTCAAATCGGGCCATCACACTTTTTGTGTCCATGCCCGGCTTGATGATTTTCAGGGCCACTCGGCGGCGGACCGGCCGCTCCTGTTCGGCCAGGTAAACCACGCCGCATCCGCCCTCGCCGATTTGTTGCAGCAATTTGTAACGGCCGATGCGGTCTCCCGATTTTTCCCCAAAAGGAGCCTCCGCCACGGCTTCCGCTTCGGGCGCGGATTGCACCAAAAAATCACCGGCTTGGTCGTGGGCTTCCAACAACCCCTCAACGCGTTGACGCAGTTGCCCGTCAGTTCCGCAGGCTTGTTCCAGGTAGGCAGGGCGCTCGCTAACCGGCAATTGAATGGCTTCGGCGAAGACAACCAGATCAGGATCGGACGAATCGTTCATGAATCACGCGCAGGATGCTTTATCAACAGCGGCTCCGCTTTTAACGCATCCAAAGTAAATCCCACCTCGCAAAAGAGCAAGCCGCGCACGATTGCCTGTGAAAATTAAATACGAAAACCAACAGAAAAATTGCCAATGAAATTGGGGAATCTACGACTCAACTCAGAAAAAAAATGGTGCGCATAAGAGGACTTGAACCTCTACGCCTTGCGGCACTACCACCTCAAAGTAGCGTGTCTGCCAATTCCACCATATGCGCACGACAGAATCCTCAACCGCCAGGGCAGCGGACTGAGACTATCTTCATTTTCAGTGGTTCGGGTACAACAGTCAAGAATTTCTGTTTGCGCGGCAAACACGGGAAAATCACGAGGGTTGAATGGATGAGACATCCTGTCTTGCGGGCATTTCATTAACACCCTGCTTTAGCCATTGGTATCTACGCAAATTAGAAAACCGTGTGTTTCTTGGGACAATGCGAAATCCTTCTCGTCCTCCTCCTCGTTCTCGTTCGCGGATTTTGCCTTTGTTTTCGAGGGCGAGTAGGAGGACGATAACGAGGAGGAAACTTGTCCGACGACTTGTGTA
>DASXHY010000701.1:0-2034 GCA_036488095.1 Verrucomicrobiia bacterium
AGGGTCTGAATTTGTTTTTGCACCGGCAATGGGGCGGTTGACAGCACAACATCCTCCTGTTTGCTTAAAAGAGCGCCTTGAGGATCAAATGTCAGCGTGTTCGTTTTGCCATTCTCAATGATGTCGCCATCGTATAAAACCTGGCCGGAATCGAATGACCGAGTGATTTCATCGAGGGTCCCAGCGCCTGCTTCCTGGTGGATGGCTTTTTGAAGGTCTGGCGGCAATTCAGCCAAAAAAACCTCTTCATCCGTCAATTTGCCCGCGCCGTCAACGGTGAAGGTGCGGCTTTTGTTGCCGGCGATGATTTCGACGTCGTAGCTGATTTCTCCGTCACTTTCCGATTTATCAATTTCGGCCAAGGTCGCGCTGCCGGCGTGTGTTTTAATTGCCTGTTGAACCGTGGCCGGCAATTCTTCCAGGAAGACTTCCACACTTAGCAGTTCGCCATCGTCACTCACCATGAAGCTCCGCGTTTTGCCTTGGCGCACGATTTCCACATCGTAAGTGATGTCTCCATTGTCGTCGTCCTTATCTATGGAACGAAGCCTGCCATCGCCGAGTTGCGCGCGAATGGTTTTTTGCACGGGAGCGGGTTGTCGCGCCAACATTCGTTCCCATCCGGGCGCGGCCATTGTGAAATCACATAAAGTCAGTGCGCCAAGGACAAACAGTCCAATAAATAGCGGTCTAAACATAGCGCGCTCGGTCAGGATTGCACGTGCTTGCGCATGCGTCTGTGGCGCAAACGACGCAGGTGACGGCGGTGGTGCCGCCGACGGCGGCGGATTCTCCTGCGATGAGCCGCAAAAACCTTGCGGGCGGGCCGGGCCATGGCAGGCCGTGTTGGGGTGGCGGGACTATACGGGGATTTCGTTTCGGCAAACGCCGATAAGAAACCGAATACAATGATGAGCAGAATTCTGAATAACTTCTTCATAATTCGTCACAACCCTGTAATCGCGCGGCCGGACCGAATCTTACAAAAAACGAAGTTTTTTAGCCGCGTCCGCTGGCGCTGAATTGCTGGGACATCTGGCCGAGGCGTTTGTTGTCGGCGCGGATGCGCGAAGCGAGGGTGCGCGAGGTGGCTTGCAGGAAGGGTGTCGCGAGCGCGGGCGCTTCCTTAGCCAGACGTTCAAATGAGACGGAGGAGATCTTGAGCAGTATGCTGTCCACGTTCGCGAGGACATCGGCTGAACGCGGGCCGTGATCGAACAGGGCGATGTCGCCAAAGAAATCACCGGTGCCGAAGGTGGCGAGGATTGTTTCGCGATCGCCGGCCATGACGCGGGCGCGCAATTCGCCTTCGAGAATGAGATACATGGCGTCGCCGGGTTCACCGAGGCGCACAACGGGGGTCCATTGCGGGACGCGCTGCAGTTCCATGAAATCGGAAAGGTGGCTGAGTTGGGCGTCGTTGAGGTCGGCGAGAATTTTGATGCGTCGCAGGGCGCCGGGAGTGATGCCCGAGGCATCGGCGGAGCGGTCGAATTTTTTGCCGAAAAACATTTTCAACTCGATGATGTCCGTCGCGCGCAGCCAGTTGGAATCCCGGCGCGAGTAAACCCAGGTGTTGGCCAGGACGCGCTCGTCCTTGATCCAATTGACGAGGGTGGGCAGCTCAACGGGGCCATAAGGGGAATCGTCGATTCCCCAAATGAAATAGTCGTTGAACGTCTCTTGGGCCATGAAAGCAAGCCTAGCACTGGTCCGCGTTTTTGGAAGTAGAAAAAAGTACGGATTTGGTTCAGATATTCTTACGTGTTCTGCGACATAATTGGCAGAATTTGCATACCGGCGGAGTGAGATACTCGCTTTGCTCGCCGCGCTTCGCGCGAAAGTGATGGGTTGAACGCATTCGGGATCCGGGGTAGCCCTCTCGGAATCGGGCAACCCCGGGCTAATGTCCTCGACACCTTCGGCGTCGTAATAATGCCGCGCGGCGCGCGGAAAAGGATTGGAGAGCTTGTTTCACGACTATTTTTTACCGATGAATTAAGTCAGCGAATTCGTACAGGAATTGAACCTGAC